>DASUTC010000154.1 GCA_036374795.1 Herpetosiphonaceae bacterium | reverse complement strand
CTGGTTGTTGCGCTACAGCGCGTGCAATCCGAGGCGTGAGATATTCTAATAACTTGACCTGCTCAAGCGGAGAAAGCTGATCAACTAATTGCTGCACCTGCTCAAGCGTTGCCGAAGCCATACCATCCTCCAATACCACTTTCGCAGGTATTGTAGCAGCTATCGCCTCCGCTGCACAGCCAAGGAAGCTATCGAGCTGGATGCCACACAAACGCCCGCCGTCGTGTGACGGCGGGCGGCGCTCGTTGGTGCTCGGCTACTCCTCGATCGGCAGCGTCTTTCTGCGGCGGCGGAGCAGGCCGGGCCGCTTGGGCTTTTCCTCGTTGTAGTTGCGCAGCGTGCTCAGGTCCTCGATGCGCTCGGTGAACAGGATACCGTCGAGATGATCGATCTCGTGCTGCACCATGCGCCCAACCTTATAGCCTTTGGCGTCGGCTTTCTTGATGCGATACTCTTTGCCGCTGACATCCTGGTACTTGATCGTCACCCAGTCGGGGCGCGGGATCTCGCCGTACCAGCCGGGCAGTGACAGGCAGCCTTCCAGCATTGTGTAGCGCTCCTCGCCCGCCTCGACGATCTCAGGATTGACCATCACAAAGAGCCTGGCGGGCTCGACCTCGACCATCGTGCCGTCCTCGTGCTCCTCCTCGATCGCCGGCTGCTCGATCACTACCACGCGGCGCAGCACGCCAATCTGGGGCGCGGCCAGACCAACGCCGTTATGCTCGCGCATGGTTTCGATCATATCCTGCACCAGCGCCTGGAGTGCCTTGTCAAATTGTCTGACACGCACCGACTTCGACTTAAGGATTTTCTTCTCTTCTGGATTATCTATTCTGAGAACTTGCCGGATCGACATACGAACCTCGTGCTGTACAAATTTCAGGGGCGCTGCACACCAATGGTGACAGGATCTGCCGGGAATTATAACATGCTGCCGGGGTCAATATCGACGATCCAGCCGGGCAACGTGCCCAATTCGTCGAGGATCGGATGCACATCGGGGGCGCGCACCAGCACATGCCAGCGAAACCGCCCGCGTACCCGCTCCATGAACGCGGGCGCAGGCCCGATCACCGCCGTATCGACCAGGCTCAGCCGCTCGATCGCCGCGTGAATTCGCTCGGCCAGCTCCTCGGCGGCGGCCTGCACGCTCGTCGCATTGGTTCCGCTGGTGACAAAGCGCACGAGCTGCGCGAAGGGCGGATAGTGCGCCTCACTCCGAAAGGCGATCTCCTCGCGAAAGAAGCTGCGATAGTCGTGGGCGGCGGCGGCGCGCAGCGCGTAGTGCTCAGGCGTGTAGCTCTGGATGATCACCTGACCGCCGAGATCGCGCCGTCCGGCGCGGCCCGCCACCTGGGCCATAAGCTGAAACGCGCGCTCGCCCGCCCGGAAATCCGGCATGTGCAGGCCGGTATCCGCCGAGACAACGCCCACCAGCGTCACCAGCGGCAGATCCAGGCCCTTGGCGATCATCTGCGTGCCGACGACGACATCGGCCTCGTGGTTCAGAAACATCTGAAGCAGCCGATCGTGCGCGCCTTTGCGTCCCGTCACATCGCGATCCCAGCGCAGCACGCGCGCCTCAGGAAAGAGCGTCTCCACCTCGACGACCACCCGCTGCGTCCCGACGCCGAAATGCCGGATGCGCGCGCTCCAGCACTGCGGACACACGCCCGGCGCGAGCTCTCGATGGCCGCAGGTATGGCAGCGCAGCAGATCGAAGCCGTCGGTCGCCCCCGGCTGCGCGTCGTCGCCCACCCGATGCACCGTCAGCGGCCCTGAGCAGCGCGGACACCCGACCACATAGCCACAGTCGCGGCACATCACGAACGCCGCCGTGCCGCGCCGGTTGAGAAAGAGCAACGCCTGCTGCCGCTGTGCTAGCACCTGCGCGAGCGCCCGCCGCAGCGATCGGCTGAAGATCGAGCGATTGCCCTGCTGAAGCTCCACGCGCATATCGACGATCTGGACCGGCGGCAGCGGGATCGCCTGTGCGACGAAGCTGCCCGCCTTGCGCGCCACGCGCTCCGGCAGCTCAAGCAGCGTGTACGCGCCGTCTCGCGCGCGCTGGTAGCTTTCGATCGACGGCGTGGCGCTGCCCAGCACCACCACGCTCTGCGTCAGCGCCGCAAGCTCAAGCGCCACGTCGCGCGCGTGGTAGCGCACGCCCTCCTCGTGCTTGTATGAGGGCTCA
>DASUTC010000153.1 GCA_036374795.1 Herpetosiphonaceae bacterium | reverse complement strand
GCCGCTGGTGGACCTGCACCCAGAGGGTACCCGCCTGCCCGCCGAGACGCGCCTGGCCGAGGCGCGGCGGCTGGCGCAGGCCGAGGCGCGGCAGCCCTTCGATCTCGCGCGCGGCCCGCTGCTGCGCGCCCGCCTGCTGCGCCTCGAACCAACCGAGCATATCCTGGTGCTGGCGATCCATCACAGCATCAGCGATGGCTGGTCGATGGGCGTGCTGTTCGACGAGCTGGCGACGGGCTATGCGGCGGCGCGCAGCGGGGAGCGGGCGGAGCTGCCCGATCTGCCGATTCAGTACGCCGACTTTGCCGCCTGGCAGCGCCAGTGGTTGCAGGGCGAGGTGCTCGATCAGCAGCTTGCCTACTGGCGGCAGCAGCTCGGCGGGGCACCCTTTGGGTCTGGCACCCCTGCGCCGCCCGTGCTTGAGCTGCCCACCGATCGCCCGCGCCCGGCCCGCCAGACCGCCAACGGCTCGCGCCATGATCTGCTTCTGCCCCAGCGTCTCGCCGATGCGCTCGCGGCGCTGAGCCAGCAGGAGGGCACGACGCTGTTCATGACGCTGCTGGCGGCGTTTGATGTGCTGCTACATCGCTACAGCGGCCACGATGACATCGTCGTCGGCTCGCCGATCGCCGGGCGGACGCAGCCTGAAACCAAACACCTGATCGGCTGCTTCATCAACACGCTCGCGCTGCGCACCGATCTGTCGGGCAATCCAACGTTCCGCGCGCTGCTCCATCGCGTGCGCGAGGTCTGTCTCCAGGCATATGCCCATCAAGAGCTGCCCTTCGAGAAGCTGGTCGAGGAGCTTCAGCCCGATCGCGATCCCAGCCACACGCCGATCTTCCAGGTGCTATTCGTGCTGCAAAACATCCCGGCGGAAGCGCAGGAGATGGGCGGCATCCGGCTCACGCGCTTCGTCGTCGATACCCAAACGACCACCTTCGACCTGACGCTGACGATCGAGGACACGGCTGAGGGGCTGAAGAGCACGTTTATCTACAACACCGACCTCTTCGACCGAACGACGATCGAGCGCATGGCCGCGCACTGGCAGACGCTACTGGCGGGCATCGTCGCCGCTCCCGACCTGCGGATCGCCGATCTGCCACTGCTGAGCATGGCCGAGCGCCAGCAGATCGTCGTGGAGTGGAACGCCACCGCGCAGGAATACCCGCACGACGCCTGTCTACACCAGTTGTTCGAGGCGCAGGCCGCGCGCACGCCCGACGCCATCGCAGCCACATACGAGGGGCGGAGCCTGACCTACGCGCAGCTCAACGCCCGCGCCAATCAACTGGCCCACTATCTCCGCGCGCTGGGCATCCAGCCGGAGACACCCGTCGCGATCTCGGTGGAGCGCTCGATCGAGCTGCTGGTGGGGCTGCTCGGCATTCTCAAGGCGGGCGGCGTGTACGTGCCCGTCGACCCGGCCTATCCCCACGAGCGCATCCAGTTGATCCTGCAAGACACGCAGGCTCCTGTGCTGCTGACCCAGCAGCGTCTTGCCGAGCGGCTACCGGAATCGCAGGCGCGAGTCGTACGCCTCGACGCCGACTGGCCGAAGATCGCGGGGCAGCCAGACGAACCAGCCAGCGCCCAGGTTTCCGCCGAGCATCTGGCCTACATGATCTACACCTCCGGCTCGACCGGACGGCCCAAAGGCGTGCAGGTGACACACCGCGCGATTGTCAACCGGCTCTGCTGGAGCCAGGCCAACTACCCGCTGACCACCGACGACCGCGTGCTTCAGATTGCGTCGTTCAGCTTCGACATCGCGATCTGGGAGCTGGTCGGGCCGCTGCTGGCAGGCGCGCAGGTGCTCCTGGCTCCAAACGGCGCGCAGCAAGAGAGCGCCGCGCTGGTGGCGTTCATGGCCGAGCAGCAGGTGACAGTCGCGCACTTTGTGCCGTCGCTGCTGGGCGTGCTGCTGGACGAGCCGGGTCTGGATGCCTGCCGCGCGCTGCGCTGCGTCTTCTGCGGCGGCGAGGCGCTGCCCACCGATCTGCCGCAGCGCTTCCGCGATCGGCTGCCCGCCGATCTGATCCAGCTCTACGGCCCGACCGAGGCGTCGATCAACGCGACCGCCTGGACCTGCCAGCCGGATCTGCCGCTGCGTCGCATCCCGATCGGACGCCCGATCGCCAACACGCGGGTGCATGTGCTGGATGCGCGGATGCAGCCAGTGCCGATCGGCGTGGCGGGCGAGCTGCATATTGGCGGCGACGGGCTGGCGCGCGGCTATCTCTACCGCCCCGATCTGACCGCCGCGCGCTTCGTGCCCGATCCGTTCAGCCAAACAGGGGGTGCGCGGCTCTACCGCACCGGCGATCTGGCGCGCTACCTGCCCGACGGCAACGTCGAGTTCCTGGGCCGCGCCGACCATCAGGTCAAGCTTCGCGGCTTCCGCATCGAGCTGGGCGAGATCGAGGCCGTGCTGCTCCAGCATCCCGCCGTGCAGGAGGCGATCGTCGTCGCGCGGGAAGATGCCTCGGCGTCGGGCGGACGCGCAGACGTGCGGCTGGTGGCGTATATCGTCGGGGAAGAACAAGGGAACAAGGGAACAAGGGAACAAAAGGAGCACCAAACAATACACTCCCCCTCTCCTATGCAAGGGGAGAGGGCGGGTGCCGGTGAGGACCTCCTCCCGACTCCCAACCCCCGCCCCCTGGCCCCTGACCTCAGGGCGTACCTGCAAGAGCGTCTCCCCGCGTACATGGTGCCAAGCGCGTTCGTCTTTCTGGATGCGCTGCCGCTGAATGCCAACGGCAAGCTCGACCGCCGCGCGCTGCCCGCGCCGGAGTGGAGCGGCACCGAGCAGCGCGCTAGCTTCGTCGGGCCGCGCAGCGAGCTTGAGGAGGTGCTGGCCGAGATCTGGGCCGAGCTGCTGCCTGCCGCGCGCATCGGCGTCTTCGACAGCTTCTTCGAGCTGGGCGGACACTCGCTGCTGGCGACGCGGCTCGTCTCGCGCATTCGCGAAACCTTCCAGGTCGAAGTCCCGCTGCGCAGCCTGTTCGAGTCGCCGACGATCGCGCAGTTGAACGAGCTGATCGAAGCGCTGCTGATCGAGCAACTGCAAGCGCTGTCCGACGACGAAGTCAAGCGATTGGCATCCGACGACGAGCCGCTGATCCCAGCCAGTTAAGAGGCAGACATGACCACATCTGATCAAGCTCCAACGACCCAGCCCGACCTCTCGCCCGAACGACGGGCGCTGCTTGAGCGCTGGAAGCGCGGCGCGCGGGCCAGGCCCGCCGCCACGACGATCACGCGCCGCTCCACCGCCGAGCCTGCGCCGCTCTCGTTCGCGCAGCAGCGGCTCTGGTTTCTCGACCAGTTCGAGCAGGATACGGCGCTCTACAATCTGCCTGAGATCTATCGCGTCAGCGGCACGCTCAGCCTGGATGCCCTGCGGCACGGGCTGGATGCGGTCGTCGCCCGCCATGAGACGCTGCGGACCACGTTTGCTAATGTCGGCGGCGAGCCGACGCTGACGATCAGCCCGCCGCGTCCGGTCTTCCTGAAGATCGTCGATGTGCGCGAGCACGACCCGCTGGAGCGTGAGGCGGTCGCGCTCCAGATGGCGATCGAGGAGTCGCAGCGCCCGTTCGATCTGACGCTTGGCCCGATGGTGCGCGCCATGCTGGTGCAACTGGACGAGCAGGAGTATATCCTGCTGCTCAACATGCACCATATCGCCTCGGATGGCTGGTCGCACAACATCTTCGTCCGCGAGCTGGCGGCGTTCTACGAAGCCTACGTCACGCAGCAGCCAGCGTCGCTGCCGGAGCTGTCGATCCAGTATGCCGACTTTGCCGCCTGGCAGCGGCAGTGGCTCCAGGGCGAAGTGCTCGACCGAATGCTGGCCTACTGGCGGCGGCAGCTAGGCGGGGCACCCTTTGGGTCTGGCACTCCCGTGCCGACGCTCGACCTGCCCGCTGATCGCCCCCGCCCGGCGATGCAGACGCACAACGGCGCGGTCGAGTGGGTCCGGCTGCCCAGGGATCTGACCGAGAAGCTGAAGCAGCTCAGCCAGCAGGAAGGCGCGACGCTGTTCATGACGCTGCTCGCCGCGTGGCAGACGCTGCTCGCGCGCTACACCGGCCAGCACGACGTGACGGTCGGCACGTTTATCGCCAACCGCAACCAGGCGGCGATCGAAGGGCTGATCGGCTTTTTCGTCAACACGCTGGCGCTGCGCACCCGCCTCCACGGCAATCCCAGCTTCCGCGAGGTGGTGCAGCGCGCGCGGACCACCGCCCTTGAGGCGTACGCGCATCAAGATCTGCCCTTCGAGCAACTGCTCGACGATCTGAACGTCACGCGCGATACCAGTCGCTCGCCGCTCTTCCAGACGATGCTGGTGCTGCAAACCGCGACGACCAACTTCCTTGAGCTGCCGGGCATCTCGCTGCGCCTGATGGAGGTCGATAGCGGCACGTCGCGCTTCGACCTGACGCTGGTGTTGCGCGAAACCGAGGCGGGACTGACCGGCGCTGCCGAGTTCAACATCGATCTCTTCGATCCGGCGACGATCGCGCGGCTGATGGGCCACTATCAGGTGTTGCTCGAAGCCTGCGTCGACAATCCCGACCAGCCGATCGCGACGCTGCCGCTGCTGACGGCGCTGGAGCAGCGCCAGCTCTTCGAGGTGTGGAACGCCACGCAGGCCCCCTACCCGCAGACGACGCTGCACCGGCTGGTCGAGGAGCAGACCGCGCGCACGCCCGACGCGGTGGCTGTCGTCTTCGAGGAGCAGGCGGCCACCTTCAGCGAGCTGGATCGACGGGCCAACCGGCTTGCCAACACCCTACGCGCCCTGGGCGTGGGCGGGTGCCCTCAGGGCGAGACGCGGGTCGCGCTCTGCGTCGATCGCTCGGTCGATCTGGTCGTCGGGCTGCTCGGAGTGCTCAAGGCGGGCGGCGCGTATGTGCCGCTGGACGCCGACTATCCGCTGGAGCGGCTGCACTTTATGATCGAAGATGCGCGCGTGCCCGTGATGGTCACGCAGAGCCATCTGCAAGCCGCGCTGCAACTCGATCAGATCCGGCATCCGATGCGCGTGCTATGCCTGGACACCGACGCGGCAATGATCGCCGCAGCCGACGACGCGCCGCCGAGCGGCGCTGTGAGCGCCGAGAACCTGGCGTATATCATCTACACCTCCGGCTCGACCGGCAAGCCCAAAGGCGTGCAGCTTACCCACGGGATGGTGGTCAACTTCCTGGCCTCGATGCAGCGGCAGCCCGGCCTGACCGCCGACGATACGCTGCTGGCGATTACCAGCCTCTCGTTCGACATCGCGGGGCTGGAGCTATTCCTGCCGCTGATGATCGGCGCGCGCGTGGTCATCGTCAGCCGCGCGGTCGCCGCCGACGGAGAGCAGCTTCGCGATGCGATCGTCGCGTCGGGCGCGACCGTCATGCAGGCGACGCCCTCCACCTGGCGGCTGCTGCTCGGCGCAGGGGATTCGGTCGGGCGTCCGCTCAAGGCGCTCTGCGGCGGCGAGGCGCTCTCGCGCGATCTGGCCCGGCAACTGCTGGAGCGGCATGAGTCGCTCTGGAACATGTACGGCCCGACCGAGACGACGATCTGGT
Organism: Herpetosiphonaceae bacterium; assembly: GCA_036374795.1. Lineage (NCBI taxonomy): Bacteria > Bacillati > Chloroflexota > Chloroflexia > Herpetosiphonales > Herpetosiphonaceae > Herpetosiphonaceae bacterium. The sequence goes on along the minus strand of DASUTC010000153.1, from coordinate 12,882 downwards.
CGGCGGTGCATCAGATCGAGCGGGGCATGCCCGTGGTGATCGGCCATCCGATCGCCAACACGCAGATCTACATGCTCGACGCAAACCTGCAACCGCTGCCGATCGGCGTGCCCGGTGAGCTGCACATCGGCGGCGCGGGCGTGGCGCGGGGCTACCTCAACCGGCCCGATCTGACCGCCGAGCGCTTCATTCCCAATCCGTTCAGCCAAACCGGGTACCCGCAGGGTGGCGCGCGGCTCTACAAAACCGGCGACCTGGCGCGCTTCCGCATGGACGGCACGATCGAATTTTTGGGCCGGATCGACTATCAGGTCAAGGTGCGCGGCTACCGGATCGAGCTGGGCGATATCGAGGCTGCGCTGCTGCAACACGATGCCGTGCGTGAGGCGGTGGTCGTGGCGCGCGAGGATGCAGGACACACGCGGCTGGTGGCGTATGTCGTAGAGAGCAAAGAACAGCAGAACCAAGCAGATTCCGCCAGTTCTCGGTTCCGGGTGCCCTCTGGTCATGGCACCCCGCGTCTTGGTTCTTCGGAGCTGCGCGCCTTCTTGAAGGACAAGCTGCCGGAGTATATGATCCCGGCGGTGTTTATGGTGCTGGACGCGCTGCCGCTGACGCCCAACGGCAAGGTCGATCGTAAGGCCTTGCCCGCGCTGGATGGCTTCCGGCCCGATCTCAAGGCCGCCTATGTCGCGCCGCGCACACCGGATGAAGAAAAGCTCGCCGCGATCTGGTCGGAGCTGCTCGGCGTCAAGCAGGTGGGCGTGCAGGATAACTTCTTCGAGCTTGGCGGCGACTCGCTCCAGGTGATTCGGGTCGTCGCCAAAGCCAGCCAGGCCGGGATCAAGATCACCACCAAGCAGGTCTTTCAGCACCAGACGATCGCCGAGCTTGCCGCGCAGATCGGCGTGATGTCGATCGTGGCCGAGCAGGGATTGGTGACGGGCGTCGTGCCGTTTACGCCCGCCGAGCGCGAGTTTCTGGAGCGCAACCATCCCAACCCGCACTACTACAGCATCGCGTTCCTGCTGGAGGCCGAGGAGTCGCTCGACGCGGCGCTGGTAGAGCGGGCGCTGCGCCATCTGGTGCTGCACCACGACTCGCTGCGCATGCGGTTTGTCGAAGGCGAGGCCGGGCCGCGGCTCGTCAACGACGGCCCCTTCGAGTCGCTGCCCTTTGAGCAGGTCGATCTTTCCGGGCTATCCGAGGTCAGACAGGGCGTGGCGATCAAGGCCAGGATCGCCGAGATCCAGACGAGCTTCGATCTGGCGCGCGGGCCGCTGATGCACAGCGTGCTCTTCGATCTCGGCCCCAGCCAGCCGAACAAGCTGCTGCTGGTCTGCCATTACTTCACGGCGGATCTGCTCTCGTGGCAAATCCTGCTGGCGGATCTGGATCTGGCCTACCGGCAGCTTCGGCGCGGCGAGACGATCAGCCTGCCCGCGAAGACGACCTCACGCCAGCAGTGGGGCCAGCGGCTCAACGAGCACGCCCACTCGGCGGCGATCTGCCAGGAGCTCGCCTACTGGCAATCGGAGTCGCGCCGCGCGGTGCCGTCGATCCCGCTCGACTTCCCCGACGGCGTGCGCACGATCGACACGTACCGCCCCGTCTCGGTCTTCCTGAGCGTCGAAGAGACGCAAGCGCTGATGCGCGAGATCAAGCTGGCGCAGGGCACCTCGATCGATGACGTGCTGCTGACCGCGCTGCTCCAGACGATCGCCGAGTGGTCGGGCAACCGCACGCTGCTGGTCGATCTGCTGGCCCACGGACGCGTGACGATGTTCGAGGATATGGACGTGGCGCGCACGATGGGCTGGCTGAACATCACCTATCCGGTGCTGCTCGATCTCGAAACAGCGGCGGAGCCGGGCGCGGCGCTCAAGGCCGTCCGCAGGCAGATGCGGCAGGTGCCGAACCACGGCATGGGCTACAGCCTGCTGCGCCACCTGAACACCGATCCGGCGATCATGGAGCAGATGCGCGCGCTGCCTCCGGCGCAGCTCAACTTCAACTACATGGGCGCGCTCACGCCGGGGCTGTCGCTGTTCCGGCTGGCGGGCGCGTTCGGCGGCCATCGCCACGACCTCACATCGATCCGCCCGCATCCGCTGGTCGTCAACGGCACGCTGGTCGGCGATCGGCTGCGCATGGACTGGCTCTACAGCGAGAACGTCCACGAGCGCGCCACGATCGAGCGGCTGGCGGCATCCTACAGCACGGCGCTCAAAGCGCTGACCGACTACTTCCAGGCTCACAAGGGACGCTAACCACGCGGTACGTGCATCGAGGAGTATCACACCATGGCACAACGGACTCTGGCCCGTGGTATGGGAACCTTCCTGACCATCTGGTTCGGACAGCTTATCTCGCTGATCGGCTCCGGCCTGACAGCCTTCGCGCTCGGCGTGTGGGTTTATCAGCAGACCGGCTCGGCGACGCAGTTTGCGCTGATCACCTTTTCGTTTGCGCTTCCGGGCATCCTGCTCTTCCCGATCGCGGGCGCGCTGGTCGATCGCTGGGACCGGCGCTGGGTGATGATCATCAGCGATACCGGCGCTGGCCTGGCCTCGCTGACGATCGCGCTGCTGCTGATGAGCGGCAATCTCCAGATCTGGCACATCTATCTGGCCGTCGCCGCCAGCGCCAGCTTCAACACCTTCCAGGTTCCGGCCTACAACGCGGCGATGACGATGATCGTGCCCAAGGAGCAGCTTGGACGCGCCAACGGGCTGGTCGAGGTGGCGAACTCGATCGCGCCGATCGTCGCGCCGATGCTGGCCGGCCTGCTGGTCGTCACCATCGACCTTGAGGGCGTGATCCTGGTCGACATGGTCACGTTCGTCTTCGCGGTGCTGACGCAGTTGATGGTGCGCATTCCCAGCCCGGAGCGGACGCCGGAGGGCGCGGCGGGGCAGGGCTCGCTGCTGCGCGAGGCGACCTACGGCTGGACCTACGTCGCGGCGCGGCCCGGTCTGCTGGGCCTGCTGATCTTTTTCGCGATCATCAACTTCGCCTTCGGCGTGACGCAGGTCTTGCTGCCGCCGCTGGTGCTCCAGATCGCCTCGCCGACCGCGCTGGGCACGGTCGTCTCGATCGGCGGCATCGGCATGCTGGTGGGCGGGATGGTCATGAGCGCCTGGGGCGGTCCCAAGCGCCGCGCGCTTGGCGTCTTCGGCTTCGGCATCCTGTTTGGCGTGAGCATCATGCTGGCGGGCGTTCGCTCGTGGATTCCGCTGATCGCCGTCGCCTCGTTCTGCCAGCTCTTCTGGATTCCGCTGATCAACGGGTGCAGCCGCACGATCTGGCAGCTCAAGGTCGCGCCCGATGTGCAGGGCCGCGTCTTTGCGATCCGCATGATGATCGCCTGGTCGACCACGCCGCTGGCGTATCTGATCGCGGGGCCGCTGGCGGATGGATTGTTCGAGCCGCTGCTGGTAGAGAATGGCGCGCTGGCGGGCAGCGTCGGGCAGATCATCGGCACCGGAACGGGGCGCGGCATCGGCTTGCTGTTCATCGTGCTGGGGCTGATCCCGATCGTGGCCGGTATCGCCGGGCTGCTCAACCCGCGCACGCGGCGCGTCGAGCAGGAGATCCCCGACGCGATCGTCCGCGAGGCGCGCCAGGCAGCCGAGCCGGTGTCGCCGGATCTGGTTCCCGCCGCCGCGCAGGATTGATCTTTTTCCTCAGAATCCCGGTACACTACATGCCAGAACGATACACCAGGCTGATCGACGATCGGCATGTAGTATATGCTGCGGATGTGGGATTGAGATGACAGAACGGATTGAGCTAACGAAGCCGGAGATTATGAGCCCGGCGGGATACTGGCCGCAGTTGCAGGCCGCGATCGAGGCCGGTGCCGACGCGGTCTACTTCGGCCTCAAGCATTTTACGGCTCGCGCCAAAGTCGGCTTTGCGCTGGACGAGCTGCCCGATGTGATGCGCACGCTGCATCGGCGCGGCGTGAAAGGCTACGTCACCTTCAACACGCTGGTCTTCGACCACGAGCTGCGCGAGGCGGCCAAAACACTGGCGGCGATTGCCGAGGCGGGCGCGGACTCGATCATCGTGCAGGATGTGGGCATCGCGCAGCTCGCGCACCGGATCGCGCCTGAGCTGGATGTTCACGGCAGCACGCAGATGAGCATCACCAGCGCGGAGGGCATTCACCTGGCGCAGCAGCTTGGCGTGCGGCGCGTGGTGCTGGCGCGCGAGCTATCGCTGGATGAGATCCGCGCGATTCGCGCCGCGACCGAGTGTGAGCTGGAGATGTTCGTGCATGGCGCGCTGTGCGTCTCCTACTCCGGCCAGTGCTTCTCGTCGGAAGCCTGGGGCGGTCGCAGCGCCAACCGTGGGCAGTGCGCCCAGGCATGTCGGCTGCCGTACGAGATGATCGTCGACGAGCGGGTCAAGCCGCTGGCCGACGCGCGCTATCTGCTCTCGCCGGGCGACCTCTACGCGCTGCATCACATCCCGGAGATTGTGCAGATCGGCGTGTCGGCGCTCAAGATCGAGGGGCGCTACAAAGACGCCAACTATGTCGCGCTGACGACCAGCGCCTACCGCAAGGCGGTCGACGAGGCCTGGGCCGGATTACCGCTGAGCGCGAGCCGCGCCGAGGAGATCCAGCTTGAGCAGGTCTATTCGCGTGGCCTGGGCGATTATTTCGTCGGCGGCACCAACCATCAGGCGGTGGTCAGCGGACGATCGCCGCGCCATCGCGGAGTGCTGATGGGCCGTGTCGCGCGCGTGCTGCCCGACAGCGTGGTGATCGCGCCCGATCCGGCTACCGCAGCCGCGCCGCTCAAAGCGGGCGATGGCGTGGTCTTCGACGCGGCGGACTGGCGCAGCCCGGAGATCGCCGAGGAAGGCGGGCGGATCTATCACGTCACGCCGCTGCGCGGCGGCCATTTGGAGATCCGCTTCGGCCCCGGCGTGCTCAACACCGGGCGCATCAGAGCGGGCGATCTGCTCTGGCGCACCGACGATCCCGATCTCGACAGGGCCGCTCGCCCATTCACCCAGGCGAGCGCGCCGCTCCACCGGCAGCCGGTGCAGATCCGTGTGACGGCGCACGAGGGCGCGCCGCTGGAAGTCGAGTGGACGCTGGCCGAGCAGCCGCAGGTGCGAGTCGTGGTGCGCTCGCCTGAGCCGCTCAGGGCTGCGCAGCGCCAGGCGCTCACGCCCGAATTCGCCCGCGAGCAGCTTGGTCGTCTGGGCACCACGCCGTACGCCCTGGCCGACCTGAGCCTGGATCTGCGTGGACGACCGTTCGCGCCAAGCTCGTTGCTGAACAACCTGCGCCGCGAGGCCGTCGAGCAGCTGGCGACGTTGCAGCAGCAGCCGCGTCCCGTCACGCTGAGCGATCCGCTTGAGACACTGGAGGCCGCGCTGGCCCGGACCCGCCGCGCGACCACAGCGCCGGAGCCGGGCGCGCCGCAGTTGCATCTGCTCGTCCGCACGCCTGAGCAGTTGGAGGCGGCGCTCGATCTGCAACCGGCGAGCATCACGCTGGACTACCTTGAGCTGTACGGGCTGCGTCCGGCGGTGGAGCGCGTGCAGGCCAGCGGCATTACCGCGCGTGTCGCCAGCCCGCGCATCCTGAAGCCCAGCGAGCAGCGCGTTGTGCGCTTCTTGCTCAAGCTCGACTGTGAGATCCTGGTGCGATCCAGCGGCCTGCTGTACGCGCTGCGGGAGAGCGAGCATCCGCCGCTGATCGGCGATTTTAGCCTGAACGCGGCCAATGCGCTGTCGGCGGATCTGTTTCTCGACCTTGGACTGGAGCGCGTCACGCCGACCCACGATCTGAACGCGGCGCAGATCGCCAGCCTGGCCCGCAGCATCGGCGCGGAGAGCATCGAGGTGGTGGCGTACCAGCATCTACCCGTATTCCACACCGAGCACTGCGTCTTCTGCCGCTTCCTCTCCACCGGCACGAGCTTCAAGGATTGCGGGCATCCGTGCGAGAAACATCGCGTGGCGCTGCAAGACGTACACGGGCGCGCGCATCCGGTCATGGCCGACGTTGGCTGCCGCAACACCGTCTTCGGCGCGGAGGCACAGGAGGCCAGCCGCCATCTTGATCAGTGGCAGGGCGCGGCCATTCGGCATTTCCGCCTCGAATTCGTCCACGAAACCGCCGCGCAGGTAACGCAGATTGCCAGCGCGTTTTGGGAGACGCTCAGCGGCCAGCAATCGACGCATGACCTGGCGCAGCAGTTGCACCGGCTGGCTCCGCAGGGCACCACGCAGGGCAGCCTCTTTGTGCCCGATGCGTATCTCTCGCTGCCGATGTTGCAGTAATAACGATTATCGGTTGTAGGGCGACCCGCCGGGTCGCCCCTGCGAATACCGAATGTGATTGTCACAAACCAGCAGACCGACCTGCAATCATGCCGCGTACGCCTCCCAGCCAAAGCCCGCGATAGGCTGCGCTGGCTCCGCGACGACCTGGACGAGCAGGCGCTGAAACTGCGTCAGCAGATGCCGCATCCGCGCCGCACTGAACAGGTCGGCGTTATAGACCAGATCAAGCTGGATCGATCCCTCGGCCTCCTGGACGTAGAGCGTGAAATCGAACTTTGAGCCGATATTCGGCGGCGGCACGGCCTCGATCGTCAGCCTCGATAGCTCGGCGCGCACGTCAGGCACGTTGAGCATATTGAACACCACCTGAAACAGCGGCGTGTAGCGCGGATCGTGCGGCAGGTCGAGCGCTTGCAGCAGCACGCCGAGCGGCAAATACTGATGCGCGTACGCCGCCAGCGTCGTGGAGCGGACCCGGCCAAGCAGATCTTGAAAGGTGAGGTCGGCGTCGAGACGGAGACGCAGCGGCAGCGTATTGATGAACAGGCCGATCAGGTGCTCCGTCTCCGCCAGCACCCGCCCGGCGCTCGGCGAGCCAATGACCATATCGCTCTGGCCGGTGACACGCCACAGCCCAATGTTGAACGCCGCCAGCAGCGTCATAAAGAGCGTCGCCCCTTCGCTGCGGCTGAGGTCGCGAATCTGCCCACTCAACGTCTCAGGCAGCCGCAGGCTCTCCTGACCGCCCCTGAAGGTGCGTACTGCCGGACGCGGAAAATCGGTCGGCAGATGCAGCACGTGCGGCACGTCGGCCAACTGCTGCTTCCAGTGCGACAGCAGCCGATCGAGGACGTCGCCGGGTGCTCCTGGGTCGAGCCACCGTCGCTGCCAGATCGCATAATCGACGTACTGGATCGGCAGATCGGGCAGCGCCGCCGCATCCTGGGCAACATCTGCGGCGTAGAACGTCGCCAGCTCGCGCACAAACACGCTCACCGACCAGCCATCCGACACCATGTGATGCAGCGTCAGCAAGAGCACGTGCTCGGCGGGCGCGACACGCAGCACGGTGCAGCGCAGGAGCGGCCCCCGAGTCAGATCGAAGCGACGCAGGCCATCCTCATCGATGAGCCGCCGCACCTCGGCCTCGCGCTCGTGCGGCGGCAGCTCGGCGAGATCGACGACCGGCACATGCAGCGTAAGCTCAGGCGCGACGATCTGGATCGTCTGTCCGTCTAGCTCGGCGATTGTCGTGCGCAGCGCGCCATGCCGCCGCACCAGCTTGTTGAGGCTGCGCTCCAATGCGGCGATGTCCACGGCACCCCGCAGCCGCACCGCTGTCGGAATGTTGAAGGCCGGGTTGCCCGGATCGCGCCGATCGAAGGACCATAGCCGCTCCTGCGTAAACGAAAGCGGCGCGCGGTCGGCTCCCGTGGCACCGATCGGCGGCAGCGCAAGCGACTGACTCGTCTGGAGCGCCGCCTCGATCTGCTGGGCCAGCGCCGCGATCGTCGGAGCCTCGAAGACGCTGAGCAGCGACAGCTCGACCTGGAAGATCGATCGCACCTGCGAGACGACGCGCGTCGCCAGCAGCGAGTGCCCGCCTAGCTCGAAGAAGTTATCATGCAGGCCGATCCGATCGCGGCCCAGCACGCTCGACCAGATCGTCAGCAGCATATCGGTCACGTATGTGCGCGGCCCCACAGCCCCACCAACCAGATCCGAGCCGCCGGAATCCGGCAGCGGCAGCGCCCGAAGGTCGAGCTTACCGTTGGGCGAGAGCGGCAGCGCGTCCAGCACCACGAACGCGCTCGGCACCATGTAGGCGGGGAGACGTGCTCCCAGGAACTCGCGGAGGCCCAAGTTCCAAGTTCCAAGTTCCAAGTTTCGAGTTTCGGCTTCCTGGTGCGCCCAGAGGGCACCCGGTTCTTTGTGTGCCGGGTGCCCATGCCGGGTGCCCATGCCCAGAGGGCACCCGCATGGCACCCGCACGGCACCCGTTCCTTGTTCTTCGTTTTGTTCCCTTGTTCCTTTGTTCTGTTGTTCTACGACGTACGCCACCAGCCGCCTGTCGCCGTTCCGGTCCTCCCGCGCCAGCACCACGCACTGCCGCACAGCGGGATGCTGGCGTAGAGCAGCCTCGATCTCGCCCAGCTCGATGCGAAAGCCGCGCAGCTTGACCTGACGATCGCCGCGACCAAGAAACTCCAGGTTGCCGTCAGCGTGGTAGCGCGCCAGATCGCCCGTGCGGTAGAAGCGAGCGCCGGGCTGCTGCGCAAAGGGATCGGGCACGAAGCGCTCGGCGGTCAGATCAGGCCGATTGAGGTAGCCCCGCGCCACGCCCGCGCCGCCGATATACACTTCGCCGGTCGCGCCGATCGGCACCTGGCGCAACTGCGCGTCCAGCAGATACACCTGGACGTTCGGCAGCGGAACGCCGATCGGCAGCCTGGCGCTGCGGAGCCTGGCAGCCTGCGCACACGTCGTCTGGTAAAGCGTTGCCGCGACCGTCGCCTCGGTAGGTCCATAAGCATTGAACACCGGCAGGTCGCGGCCTACCACTCGGTGCCAGGATCGGATACTCGCCTGATCGGGGCTATCGCCGCCGACCAGCACCAGCCGCAGCGCGGGCATCATTGGCTGTGGCCCTGGATGCATATCGACGGCCCACTGCTGCCAGAAGGCGGCAGGCATGACGAGGAGCGTGATCGCCTGCCGCTCGCAGAGCCGGACCAGATCGGCGTTGCTGATCGCGGTAGTCGACGGCATCACGATCGTCGCGCCGAGCAGCAGCACCGGAAAGACGCTATCGACCGCCCCGTCGAAGCTGAGCGATGAGAACTGAAGCAGCCGATCATTCGGCATACAACCAAAGCGCTGCGTCATCGTCTGCGTGTGGTTGACCAGCGACCGATGCTCGATCAGCACGCCCTTGGGCCGTCCGGTGGAGCCCGACGTGTAGATCACGTACACCAGATGATCGGCGCACACGGGCACGTCCGGCTTCTCAACCGGGTGCCGGGCGATTGCGGGCCAATCCGTATCCAGGCGCAGCAGCCGCCCCTGAGTCGTCGCCAGCTCCGCCGCCAGCCGCTCCTGCGTGAGGATCACCGGCATCTGCGCATCCTCGATCATCAGCGACAGCCGCTCCTGGGGATAGCTCGGATCGAGCGGCACATAGCAGCCGCCCGCCTTGAGAATGCCGAGCAGCCCCACCAGCAGTTCGATCGAGCGATGGAGACACAGCCCGACCCGGCTCTCCGGCCCAACGCCCAGCGTCCGCAGCTCGTGCGCCAGTTGATTCGCGCGCTCGTCCAGCTCGCGATACGTCACCTGCGCCACGCTATCGCCCGCAGCATCCACGACGGCCAGCGCCACGGCGTCGGGCGTGCGCGCAACCTGCTCCTCGATCAGCTCATGGATCGTCACAGGGACGCGCGGCGCGCCGGTGGCATTCCACAGCGCCAGGAGATGTTGCTCGGCGGGCGTCAGCAGCGGCAGATCGGCCAGACGGCCGTAAGGATTCGCCGCCAGCGCCAGCAGCAGCGTGTGCAGATGCTCAAGATAGCGCGCGGCCTCGTCCGCCGCGAATCGCTGGCAATCGTAGCTGATTCGCAAGCCCAGCTCGGCACCCGGAAACGCGGCCACCGTCAGCGGATAGTTGGTCTGCTCGTAGAATTGAACATCCTCCAACCGAACACTGCCGGACCAGCTATCGGAAAGATCGGTCAGCGGATAGTTCTCAAAGACCAGTATGCTCTCGAACAATGGCTGGCCGGGCGGAACGTCCGCGCAGCGCTGGATCTCGACCAGCGGCAGGTACTGGTACTGCCAGAGCAGCGTTTGCTGCGCCTGAAGCTGCTGAAGCCAGGGCAGCACCTCCGCGTCGGGCGCTACCTGCACGCGCACCGGCAGCGTGTTGATGAACAGCCCAACCATCTGCTCGACGCCCGCGAGTTCGCCGGGCCGTCCTGAAACCGTCGCGCCAAAGAGCACATCGGCTGCGCCGCTGTACTGGCTGAGCACCAGCGCCCAGGCAGCCTGCACCAGCGTGTTCAACGTCAGGCCATGCTGGCGGGCAAATGCCTGAAGCAGCGCCGTGGCATCCGCCGAAAGCGTCAGGTCATGCTCGGCGGCGATTGTGGTCTGGTGGGCCTGGTGCGCGTGCCGCCCGTTCGCGCCAAGCGTCGGGGGCGTGGTAAAACCCTGGAGCGCTTGTCGCCAGAACTGCTCCGCGCGCAGCGTGTCCTGCTGCTGCAACCAGGCGATATAATCGCCGTATGGCCGCGAGCGCTCCATGCTTGGCGCACGACCGTCGTGGAACGCCTCGTAGCAGCGCAGCACCTCCGTCAGCAGCGGCGGCAGCGACCAGCCATCCAGCAAGATGTGGTGGTGGCTCCAGACGAAGCGGTAGGCATCGTCTGCGATTCGCGCCAGCGTCAGCCGCAGCAGCGGCGGCTGCGACAGCTCGAAGCCGCGCTGCCGTTCAGAGGCCAGATACGCGGCCAGGCTGGATGCCTGCTCCTCAGGCGACAGATCGCGCCAGTCCTGCCGCTCCACGCGCACCGGCACCGAGCGATAGACCACTTGCAGCGGCTTTTCGAGATTTTCCCAGTAGAAGGCCGTTCGCAGGATCGGATGGCGCGCGACGATCTCCTGCCAGGCACGCTCGAACGCGGCAATATCCAGCGCGCCGTGGAGCACGCAGCTCACCTGCTCGACATACACGCCCGAACCTGGCACCGTCGTCGAGTGAAACAGCATTCCCTGCTGCATCGGCGAAAGTTCGTAGATATTCTCGATCTGGTCGGCGCTCATCGTGGCGTCGCTCCTCCTTTGTTGCCGATCATCCCCAGCAGCTTATTCAGATCGCCCTGGCTGACTCTGGCCGCCGGAAAATCCGAGGGCGTGTAGCCGCCCGCCTCAGAGGCAAGGCAATGCCGGATCAGCGCCCGCAGCGCCGCCAGCGTGTGCTGCGCGAAGGCCTCGATCGTGGCGCGATGATGAAGCTGCTCGCTGTAGAGCCACTGCAAGCGCAACTGGCCGCCGCTGACGATGCCGCTGATCTCAAGCAGATAAGGCCGCTGCGCCTGCGGATCGACGTTGGGACCGCTCGACTCTGTGGCGGCGGCGAACAGCGACGACGCCTGCGACTGATCGGTCTGGCCCAGGTAGTTAAAATTAATCTCGGCGGGCGGCAGCAGCCGCAGCCCAGCCGCGCCATCGTTGGCGTTGAGGTAGCGCAGCAGGCCGTAGCCGATGCCGCGCCTGGGAATGTGCCGCAGGTGCTCCTTGACGGCCTTGAGCGCCGCGCCCGGATCGGACGTATGCGGCAGATCGAGCGCTACCGGAAAGACGCTGGTAAACCAGCCGACGGTTCGCGACAGATCGACACCGGCCAGCAGATCTTCGCGTCCGTGGCCTTCAACATCGAGCCGCAGCGCGTGCTGGCCGGTCCACGCCGCGAAGCCCTGGATCAGCGCGGTCAGCAGCACGTCGTTGATCTGGGTGTGATAGACCGGCGGCACGTCGTGGAGCAGCGCGCGCGTCTCCTCGGCGTCCAGCGCCAGCGTGATCTCGCGGGCGGTAGCGACCAGATTCGCGCCGTGTGGATTGTCGAGCGGCAGACGCGGCAGCGGACGATCCGCCAGCCGCAGCCAGTACGGCAGCTCGGCGTGCAGCGCGTCGGTCTGCGCGAAAGCGCTCACCTGCGCGGCCCAGCGCTGGAACGAGGTGGTTCTGGGCGGTAGCGCCACCGCCTCGCCGCGCGCAAGCTGGCGATAGGCCGTCTGAAGGTCGTCGACCAGAATCCGCCAGGATACGCCGTCGACCACTAGATGATGGATCACGAGCAGCACACGCTGCGGCTGATCCGCGCCGCGATCGAAGAGCACCACGCGCATCAGGGGGCCATGCGCCAGATCCAGGCTGGCCTGAGCGTCGGCGGCGGCCTGCTCGATCGCGGTCGGCTGCTCGGCCAGCGGCACCGCTGACAGATCGACGTGCGCGCAAGGGATGATGGGAGTATCGCCTGGATCGAACTGCTGCCAGCCGTGCGCGTCGCGGACAAAGCGCAGCCGCAGCGCGGCGTGCTGCCGCGCGAGATGCTGCACCGCCTGCTCCAGCAGCGCGAAATCGAGCGACTGACGCGGCTCCAGGAGCAGCGATTGGTTGAAATGCTGCGGGTTCGTCAGGCGTTGCTCGAAGAACCAGCGCTGGATCGGCGTCAGCGGCACCGGGCCGGGCGCTGCGTCTCCTTCGGCTTCGGCGACGGTCGTCAGCGTCGCAACAGCGGCCAGCTCGGCGACGGTCTGATGCTGGAAAAGCTGGCCCGGCGTAACATGGAGGCCCGCCTGGTTGGCCCGTGCGACGATCTGGATGCTCAAGATCGAGTCGCCGCCAAGCGCGAAGAAGTTATCGTGGATGCCGACGTGCTCCAGGCCCAATACGTCGGCCCAGATCCGCGCCAGCGTCGTCTCCGTCTCCGTCCGGGGCGCGACCAGCGTCGTCGGAGCGCTCGTGCGCTCCGGCTGGGGCAGCGCTTTGCGATCGACCTTGCCGTTGGGCGTCAGC
>DASUTC010000152.1 GCA_036374795.1 Herpetosiphonaceae bacterium | reverse complement strand
TCTGTTTCAGCGCTCACTGCGTGCAAGCTGAGCGCGCGTCGCCGAGGTGCGCGGGTGCTGTGGGCCAAGCGACTTCTCATACACAGACGACGCTCGGTTGAAGTAGTCGCGTGCCCCGGCGTCATCTCTGTGCTCGCGCAGCAGCACACCGAGATCGTGATAGCTCTCCGCCGCATCGGGATACGTGTCCCTGTCACGCGCGTCATGGCTCTCGCTCGATCAGATATGGTATCATGCGGCTTGATCCGCGTAGCTCCTGTTTCGTGAAGGCATACGAGGCGACCTATGAGGCATACGCTGGCTATCATCCATACCACCGCCGTCACCGTCGAGCCGCTGCGCGCGCTGGCCGCTGAGCTGCTCCCCCAATGCGAGGTGATCAATTTTGTTGACGACTCGATCCTTCCGCAGCTTCGGCGCAATGGCGGCGATGTCAGCGCCGTCGCGGATCGCCTCCGGCACTACGCCCGCTTCGCCGAGGACGTGGGCGCTGCGATTATCCTCAGCGCCTGCTCATCGGTGGGTGAGGTCGTACCGCAGATGCAGCAGCAGGTCGCCATTCCTGTGGTCCGCATCGACGAGGCGATGGCCGAAGAGGCCGCGCGGCGCGGGCGGCGGATCGGAGTTGTGGCGACGCTTGCGACCACGCTCAGCCCAACGATGCTCCTGGTGCAGCGCAAGGCCAGCGCCGATGCCGTGATCGTGCCGCTGCTGGTTGACACGGCCTACCAGAAGCTCGTCGCGGGCGACGCTGCGGGACACGATGCGGATCTCGCCGAGGCGCTGGGGGACCTTGCGGCATCCGTCGATGTGGTCGTGCTGGCTCAGGCGTCGATGGCGCGCGTGGTTCCGTCGCTGCCGCAGGCCGCGCAGCAGAAGTGCCTGTCCAGTCCACGGCTGGGCATGGCACGGGTGCAAGCCGTGCTCGCCGCGCGCGATCGGGAATCCGCTGCGCGCCGCTAGCGAGAAGGGAAGTGACGCATGCAAGCCGATCCTGGCGATGTCATTGCCCAGCTTCAGGAGGCGGGCCGCTATCTCGTGGCCCACGAGCTGGCCTGGGGCAATGCGGGCAACCTCAGCGCGCGCACCGAGCCGGATCGCTATCTGATCACCGCGAGCGGCACCCGGCTGGGCGAGCTGAGCCGCGATGACCTGGTGGCGTGCTCGATCGCGGAGCCTGCGCCGCGATCGGACGGGCCTCGGCCCTCCAAAGAGCGCCCGATGCACGAGGCGATCTACGCCGCGCGACCGGAGATCAACGCCGTGCTCCATGCCTCGCCGTTCTACAGCACGCTCATCGCGTGCTCTGAGGTGAGCCTTCCATCGAGCTGGTTTGTCGAGTCGATGTACTACCTGGAGCGCGTCGCGCGGGTGCGCTACTGCCATCCCGGATCAGCCGAGCTCGGCGCGGCGGTCCGCGAGCAGGCGCACGCGGCCAATATCCTGCTGCTGAACAATCATGGCGTGCTGGTCTACGATACGAGCATCCGCGAGGCGCTGATGGGGCTGCATACGCTGGAGATGACCTGCCGGATGTGGCTGACGGCGCAGAGCGCGGGCGTGGCGCTGCGACCGCTCGATCCGGCGGTCGTGGAGGATTTTTTGCTCCGGGCCGGGTATAAGCCGCGACGGACGTGGCCCGTATGAAGATCGGCGTGGTTGCGGACGACATCACAGGCGCGAACGATATCGGCAGCATGTTCGCCAAGGCCGGGTATCGCGTCCATGTGTATCTGTGGGACCGCTTCGATTCGGCATCGCTGGCGGGCGAGCAGCCCGATGTCTGCATCATCGACACCAGCTCGCGGCTGGATGCGCCGGATGTCGCCTACGGGAAGGTGGCTGCGGCGACGCAGCACTTGCAGCAGGCGGGCTGTCGCCAGTTCTTCAACAAGACCTGCTCGGTCTTCCGGGGCAATATCGGCGCGGAGTTCGATGCCATGCTGGATCGGCTCGATGAGACGTTTGCCGTCGTTGTGCTGGGCTTTCCCAAGAATGGGCGGCTGACGATCGATGGCGTGCATTACGTGCACGGCCAGCTTCTGGAAGAGTCGCCCTTCCGCCACGATCCGATCCATCCGATGACCCGCTCCAACCTGGTCGCGATCCTCCAGGCGCAGACCCGGCGCGCGGTCGCGCTCGTCGATCACCGCCTCATCGCGCAGGGAGCCGACGCGCTGCGCGGGCAAGTCGCGGCGCTTCGTGGTCGCTGCCACTACCTGATTCTGGATGTCCCGGATCAGGCGGCGCTGCGCACGATCGCGCAGGCGGTCGGCGAGCAGCGCGTCCTGTGTGGCAGCTCGGCGCTGGCGGAAGAGCTGCCAGCGGTGTGGGGGCCGCCCGCCCCGGCGCGGCAGCCAGAGGCGCTGCCGTCGTTCGGCTCGCGCCGCGTCCTGGGCGCTGCCGGAAGCCTGACGCCGCAGACGATTGCCCAGATCGACCATCTGCGCGCCAGGGGAACGCCGCTGGTCGAGGTGAATACAGTCGCCCTGTTCGATGCGCAGGAGCGTCAGGCCGAGATCGCGCAGGCGGTCGCGCTGCTGGCCGCGCATACGGCCCGTGGCGCAGACCCGCTGGTGTATGCCGCGAATCGCCCGGAGATCGTCGCCAGCACACGCGCCGAGGGCGCGCGCGCCGGGCTGCTCGCCACCGAGGTCGCCCGTGTGGTCGAAGAAACGCTGGCGGAGATCGTCGCCTGCACGCTGGAACGGACGGATGGGCGACGGGTGGTGGTGGCGGGCGGCGAGACATCGGCAGCGATCTGTCGCCGCCTCGGGATCGGCGGCGTGCGGATCTGGCAGGAGATTCAGCCCGGCCTGCCCTCGTGTATCTCGCTGACGGAGCGACCGCTGCTGCTGGTGCTCAAATCGGGCAGCTTTGGCACCGCCGATTTTTTGGAGCTGGCTGTTGATCAGCTTACGCGGATCGAGCCGCTGCCAGCGCACGACCCATGAGCAGCGATGCGCACACGCCTGCACGCGGGAGCGCTGCTGCCGGTGCGCGTGGACGATGGTTGGGTCCAACATCGCGCTGACGACCGGCCTTAGCGGCTGCCAGCCGTGCGCGGACATCGACGCCAGCGGCACAAGGGTGTGTCCGCCGGGCGAGGACGAGGCAGGCAGCCTGGTGCTGCGCATCCCCATCCGCACGTGCGCGAGCGTCCAGCCCATGCGCGATCAGCGTGCTGGCCGTTCCTCCTCTCCGGATCGGCAGGCGTCCCAGTACGTCGACCATGCCTGCCGTCTCACCGCGAGCCGATGGGAACATTTGACCATTGACAACCTGTTGTGTAGCAGGGACAATACGGGTAGCAATCTACGACCCCAGGTACGCCAGCCGGACCCTCTGCACCATGCCGTTTCCCAGCTGCGGGGATGCGCTGGTACCTGTTCGACGCCGAGATGAAACCGGTGACACTGATCGACCTGCTGCGCTGGCGCGCACACCACCAACCGGATCAACGGGCCTACACCTTTCTGTCCCAGGGCGAGACTGATGCGATCAGCTTCACCTATCGCGAGCTTGACCAGCATGCCCGCTCCATCGGAGCGTACCTTCAGCGCAACGTGGTGCCCAGAGAACGGATTCTGCTGCTGTATCCGCCGGGACTGGACTATATCGCCGCCTTCTTTGGCTGCCTGTATGCCGATACGATCGCGGTTCCGGCCTATCCGCCGCGCCTGCGGAGCAGCAACGACCGGATCGCGGCGATCATCGCCGATGCCGGCATTATGGTCGCGCTGACCCATCCAACGCTGGCACCTCGCCTGGAGGAGCAGACCGCCCAGCGATCCAGGCTACCCGCTCTGCGCTGGCTCACGCCACCGGGGCTGAGCGCCGACCTCGACGATGCGTGGATCGAGCCCGCTTGCGTAGGCGAGACGCTGGCGTTTCTGCAATACACGTCCGGCTCGACCGCCGCGCCCAAAGGCGTGATGCTCTCGCACGGCAATCTGCTGCATAATCTGGCGCGGATTCAGCGCTGCTTTGAACATACCTCGGACAGCAGCGGCGTGATCTGGCTGCCGCCCTACCATGACATGGGCCTGATCGGCGGGATTTTGCAGCCGCTCTATGCCGGATTTCCCGTGACGCTGATGTCACCGACGGCGTTTCTGCAAGCGCCGTTTCGCTGGCTCGACGCGATCTCGCGCTGCCGCGCGACGACCAGCGGCGGGCCGAACTTTGCCTACGATCTCTGTGTGCGCACGATCACCCCGGAGCAGCGGGCAACGCTTGATCTGAGCAGTTGGAATGTTGCGTTCACGGGCGCTGAGCCGATCCGCGCCGAGACGCTCCGGCGCTTTGCGGAAACGTTCGCGCCGTGTGGCTTCCGGGCGGAGGCCTTCTACCCGTGCTACGGTCTGGCCGAGGCGACGCTGATCGTCACGGGCGGGGCCAAAGCCGCGCCCCCGGTGATGCAGCCATTCAAGAGCACGGCGTTGGGCGCACATCAGGTTGCCGAGGCGGCGACGGACGATCGGACGCTGCTGGTCGGCTGCGGGCAGATCCAGCCGGACGATCAGGTCTGCATCGTCGATCCGCAGACCGGACGCGCGTGTGCCGCCGACCGGATCGGGGAGATCTGGGTCGCCGGGCCGAGCGTTGCGCGCGGCTACTGGAATAATCCCGCCGCGACGGAGCAGACGTTTGCCGCCTACCTTGCGGACAGCGGCGCGGGACCCTTCCTGCGCACCGGCGATCTCGGTTTTCTCCGCGACGGCGAGCTGTTCGTCACCGGGCGGTTGAAAGACCTGATCATTCTTCGCGGACGCAACTATTATCCGCAGGACATCGAGCTGACCGCCGAGCGGGCGCATCCTGCGCTGCGGCCTGGGTGCGGCGCTGCGTTTTCGATCGATGTCGCCGGAGCGGAGCGGCTGGTCGTCGTCGCTGAGGTTGCGCGGCAGCAGCGGCAGGTGGATCTTGCCGAGGTTGCCGGGGCGATCCGCCAGGCCGTCTCCGTCGAGCACGAGGCGCAGGTCTATGCGGTGGCGCTGCTGAAGCCCGGCAGTATTCCCAAAACCTCCAGCGGCAAGATTCAGCGCCAGGCCTGTCGAACAGCCTACCTGGCCGATACGCTCGCGGTCGTCGGGCGATCGGTGCTGGATCCGAGCGTCGCGCAGGCGGCAGAAGTAGCGCTCAGCCGCGATCAGCTCCGTGCGGCGGCTCCCGCCGAGCGGCTGCCGCTGCTGGCAGCGTTTCTGAGCGCGCAGCTCGCCGAGATCCTTGGTGCGGACCCCACCACGCTGCGGCCTGAGCAGGGGCTACACAGCCTGGGCATCGACTCGTTGTCGGCGATCGAGGTCCGCCATCGGCTTGAGACGGATCTGGCGGTGGATCTTCCGTTTACCTGGCTGCTCCAGGACCTGACGCTTCAGCAGCTTGCCGAGGCGATCCTTGCTCAGGTCGTGACGACCAGCGAAGGACGATCGAGCGCTCCGCTGCCGAGCCGCGACGTGGCGCTGGACTATCCGCTCTCGCACGGCCAGCGCGCGATGTGGATTGCGCACCAGCTTGCGCCGACGAGCGCGGCCTTCACCATCAGCCGCGCGGTGCGGATCCGTCAGCCCCTCGACCGCCGGGCGCTGGATCGGGCGCTGCACCGGCTGGTCATGCGGCACGACGCCCTCCGCACGGTCGTTGCCGCACCCTCCGGCGAGCCGCTGCAACGAGTCCTGCCTGACGGGCGTATCGATGTCGCTGTGGAAGATGCGACGCGCTGGAGCGAGGCGGCGCGCCGCGATTGGCTGGCCGATGCGGCGCGCCGACCCTTCCATCTGGAGCAGGGGCCGCTGGTCCGCCTGACGCTCGCTCGCCGCGCCGAGGACGAGCAGATCCTCCTGCTGGCGGCGCATCATATCGTCATCGATTTTTGGTCGCTGGTGGTGCTGCTCCGCGAGCTGAGCGCGCTGTACGCCGGCGAGTTGGCCGAGCGTCCTGTGGTGCTGCCCGCGCTGACCTTCCGCTACGGCGACTATGTACACTGGCAGCGCGAGCTGCTCGCCGGTCCAGAGGGGGAGCGCCTGTGGGACTACTGGCGTCAGCGCCTGGATCTGGAGGAGCGCGGCCATCTGCCGGTGCTGGATCTGCCCACCGATCGTCCGCGTCCGCTGGTGCAGACCTACGCCGGAGCCGCGCAGCCGCTCCAGCTCAGCGCCGCGCTCGCGCAGCGGTTGCAGGAGGTGAGCGCGGCCCACGGCACGACGCTCTACATGACGCTGCTCGCCGCCTTCCAGACGCTACTGTTCCGCCTGACCAACCAAGCAGAGATCGTGGTCGGCTCTCCGACGGCTGGCCGGAGCCTGCCCCAGCTGCGGGATCAGGTCGGCTACTATATCAATCCGATCGTGCTGCGGACGACGCTGGACGGAGCGCTGCCGTTCACGTCGGTGCTGGCGCAGGTCCGCGCGGTGGTGCTGGGGGCGTTCGAGCACCAGCAGTATCCGTTCGGGCTGCTGGTCGAGCGCCTGCACGGGAGCCGGGATGCCAGCCGCGCGCCGCTCTTCCAGGTGATGTTCGTCTTCCAGCAAGATCCAACGCGCGCCGCCGACGGCTTCGCCAGCCTCGCGATCGGGCAGGACGGCCCCGCGATCCCCCTGGGCGCGCTGAACGTCGAGCCGGTCGCGCTGGACGAGCGGACGGCGCTGTTCGATCTGACGCTGACGATCGCGCAGATCGGCCCTCGGCTTGCGGGCGTGCTGCACTACAACACCGATCTGTTCGATCCGCCGACGATCGCGCGGATGGCCGGGTACTTCCAGACGCTACTCGGCGAGCTGGTCGCCCAGCCGGATCGCCCGGTTGGCCGCGTTCCGCTGCTGACGGCGGCGGAGCAGGCGCAGATCGTGGGGGCGTGGAGCGGGAGCGCCGTGGAGCTGCCGCAGCCAATCTGCCTGCACGCGCTATTCGCCGCTCAGGCCGCACGCACGCCGGATGCGGTCGCCGCGATCTGCGATGGCGTATCGCTGCGCTACCACGAGCTGGATGTCCGCTCCAACCAGCTCGCGCACTATCTGCAAACGCTGGGAGTGGGACCGGAGGTGCCGGTTGCGGTCTGTATGGAGCGCTCGCTCGATCTGATGATCGCCGTCGTGGCCGTGCTCAAGGCGGGCGGCGCATATCTGCCGCTCGATCCGTCCTATCCCCAGGAGCGGTTGCAGTGGATGCTGCTGGACGCGCGGCCTGCGGTGCTGCTGACGTGGGAGCGCCTCGTCGATCTCGCGGCCATGCCCGGCGTGCCGCTGATCTGCCTGGATCGTGACTGGCCGCTCGTCTCCGGCGCGCCAACGACCGCGCCGATCACCACCGTCACGCCCGATAACGTAGCGTATGTGATCTATACGTCAGGGTCGACCGGCACGCCGAAGGGCGTGCTCGGCCTCCAGCGCGGCGTGATCGCGCGCTTCTTCTGGATGTGGCGGTCCTATCCCTTTGCGCCGGACGAGGTCAGTTGCCAGAAAACGGCGATCAGCTTTATCGACTCGATCTGGGAGCTGCTAGGGCCGCTGCTCCAGGGCGTGCCCAGCGTGATCATCCCGGATCGGCTGATGCACGATCCGCAGACGTTGGTCGAGACGCTGGCGCGGCACAGAGTTTCGCGCCTCTGGTTCGTCCCGTCGTTCCTGCGCATGCTGCTGGATCTGTATCCTAATCTCCAGCGCCGCCTGCCGACGTTGAGCATGTGGGTGACGAGCGGTGAGGCGTTGCCCGTCGATCTCGCCGATCGCTTCCGGCAGGTAATGCCCGATGCCGCGCTGTACAACCTGTATGGGACGTCGGAGGTCTGGGATGTCACCTGGTATCCGCTGAGCGCGAGCCGTCAGATGTGGCGGATTCCGATCGGCTCTCCGATCGCCAATAGCCAGGTCTATATCCTCGATCCGCACTTGAATCCGGCGCCGGTCGGCGTGCCCGGCGAGCTCTACGTCGGCGGCGTCGGGGTGGCGCGCGGCTACCTGAACCGCCCGGATCTGACGGCGGAAAAGTTCGTGCCAAACCCGGTCGGCACCGAGGCCGGGTCCCGCCTGTATCGCACGGGCGATCTGGCGCGCTGGCTGCCGGACGGCACAATCGAGTACCTGGGTCGCGGCGATCACCAGATCAAGCTGCGCGGCTTTCGCATCGAGGTGGCCGAGATCGAGGCGGTGCTGAAGCAACATCCGGCGGTGCGGACCGCCGTGGTGATCGCCCGTGACGATGTGCCCGGCGAGCGGCGGCTGGTGGCCTACGTGGTAGCGCAACGAACAGCGGAGCACGGGGAGAGCGGAGAACCAGGCGCAGGCAGCAAGGAACACGCAACGCTCAGCTTCGAGCTGCGCGCCTACCTGAAGGAGCGCCTGCCCGGATTTATGGTCCCGGCGACGATCGTGCTGCTGCCGGAGCTGCCGCTCACGCCCAACGGCAAGGTCGACCGGCGGGCGCTGCCAAAGCCTGCGGATCTGCAATCGAGCGTCGACGTCGGCTATCGCGCGCCGAAGAGCCAGGCGGAGCGGATCATTGCCGCAGTCTGGGAGGAGGTGCTGGGCATGACGCCGGTCGGCACGAACGACAACTTCTTCGATCTGGGTGGGAGCTCGCTCCAGGTGGTGCAGGTGCACACGCGGCTACGCGCCGCCTTCGACCGCGATCTGCCCATGCTGGAGATCTTCAGGTATCCCACGGTCGCCGCGCTGGCCGCCGCGATCAGCCGCGATCACCCGGAGCCAGCCGATCGACAGGCGATGGATGAGCGGATTCAGCGCCAGAATGCAGCGCTGAGTCGGCAGAAGCAGCGCCGTACCCGCCGGTAACGCTGGCGCGGTCGCCGGAATCACCTCCACCTGAAGGGCAAGCAGCACATGAGCACGATCGAACCCACCGACGCAGCAGCCGACGATTTTGAAAGTATTGCGATCATCGGCATGAGTGGCCGCTTTCCGGGCGCGCGCACCATCGACGAGTTCTGGAAGCACCTGTGCGCGGGCGTCGAGTCGATCGCCTCCTTGAGCGACGCGGAGATCCTGGCGTCGGGCCAGGACCCGCAGCTCCTCCAGTCGCCCGACCTGATCAAGGCAAGTCCGGTGCTGGATCATATCGATCTCTTTGACGCGGGCTTCTTCGGCTATACGCCCAAGGAGGCCGCGCTGATGGACCCGCAGCAGCGGATCTTTCTGGAGTGTGCCTGGGAAGCGTTGGAGTCGGCGGGCTATAATCCGGATCGGTATCCCGGCTGGATCGGCGTGTATGGCGGCGCGGGATTCAACGGCTATCTGCTGTCGAACCTGGTGCCGAGCCAATCGCTGCGCGATCCCAATCATTCGCTGCTGCTCCTGACGGCCAACGATCGCGACTATGTAACCACGCGGATCTCGTATAAGCTCAACCTGAAAGGTCCGAGCGTCAACATCCAGACGGCGTGCTCGACGTCGCTGGTGGCGGTGCATCTGGCCTGCCAGGCGCTGCTCAACTACCAGTGTGACATGGCGCTGGCGGGCGGTACGTCGGTGCGCGTGCCGCACAAAAGCGGCTATCTTGCCAGCGAAGGCGGCATGGACTCCCGCGACGGGCATGTGCGCGTCTTCGATGCCCGCGCCAGCGGAACCGTCTTCGGCAGCGGCGTTGGTCTGGTGGTGCTGAAGCGGCTCTCCGAGGCGCTGGAGGATGGCGATCAGGTCTATGCCGTGATCCGAGGCTCGGCGATCAACAACGATGGCGCGCTCAAGGTCGGCTTCACCGCTCCCAGCATCGAAGGCCAGATGGAGGTGCTGCGGCTGGCCCAGGGCACGGCGCGGGTCGCGCCCGACACGATCGGCTACGTCGAGGCGCACGGCACGGCCACGCCGCTGGGCGATCCGATCGAGGTCGCGGCGCTGACCAACCTGTTTCGGGAGAGCACCCAGGCGCGGGGCTTTTGTGCGATCGGCTCGGTCAAAAGCAACATCGGTCATGCCTCGGCGGCGGCGGGGATCATGGGCCTGATCAAGACCGTGCTGGCGCTGACGCATCGGCAGATCCCGCCGACGCTCCATTTCGAGCAGCCCAATCCCCGGATCGATTTTGCCAGCAGCCCGTTCTATGTCACGACCGCGCTGATCGACTGGCCCGCCGGTCCGACACCGCGCCGCGCCGGGGTTAGCTCGTTCGGTGTCGGCGGCACGAATGCCCATGCGGTCCTTGAGGAAGCGCCAGCCGTCGCGCCGTCGGGGCCGTCGCGGCCCTGGCAATTGCTACTTCTCTCGGCGAAGTCGGAGTCCGCGCTGGAGCGGATGTCGACCAATCTTGCCGGCTGGCTCGCGAGCAGCCCGGACGTGAATCTGGCGGATGTGGCGTTTACGCTCCAGGCCGGGCGGAAAGCCTTCAATCACCGGCGCATGCTGGTCTGCCGCGACGTGGACGATGCGATCGACGCGCTGGAGGCCCGCGCGCCGCAGCGATTGCTGAGCAGCCAGCACGCCACCGCCGACCGACCGATCGTGTTGATGTGCTCCGGCCTGGGCGATCACTATGTGCAGATGGGCCGTGGCCTCTACGAGACGGAGGCGGTCTTCCGCGCGGCGGTCGATCGCTGCTGCGATCGGCTGCTGCCGCTGCTCGGCATTGATCTCGGCGCGGTCCTCTATCCCGGCGCGCCGCCCGCCGACACGGCCACAGCGCCGAGCGTGGATTTTCGCCGGATGGTCCGAGGCGAGCCATCATCTGCGGAGCTACTTCAGCAGACCGCGCTGGCGCAGCCCGCGTTGTTTGTGGTCGAGTACGCGCTCGCGCAACTGCTCATGAGCTGGGGCATCCAGCCGCAGGCGCTGATCGGCTATAGCCTGGGCGAGTACGTCGCGGCCTGTCTGGCGGGCGTGTTCTCGCTGGAAGACGCGCTGTATCTGGTGGCGAAGCGCGCGCAACTGATTCAACGCCTGCCGTCGGGCACGATGCTGGCCGTGTCGCTGCCGGAGGCGGAGCTGCGCGCGCGGCTGGACTCACAGCTTGCCCTGGCGGCGATCAACGGCGATAACCTGTGTGTCGCCTCCGGCCCCACCGAGGCGATCAGCGCGCTGGAGCAGCGCCTCCACGCGGAGTCGATCGCCTGTCGGCGGGTGCCCACGAGCCATGCGTTTCATTCGCCGATGATGGAGCCGATCGTCGGCCCGTTCCGCGAGCTCTTCGAGCGCATCAGGTTGCAGCCGCCGACGATCCCCTATCTGTCCAATGTGACCGGCACCTGGATCACCGCCGCCGAGGCGACGGACCCGGACTATTGGGCGGCGCATCTCTGCCAGACCGTCCGCTTTGCGGATGGCCTCGCGGCGCTGCGCGATCTGCCGGGGCCGATCCTGCTGGAGGTCGGGCCGGGCCAGACGCTCAGCAGCCTGGTCCACCTGCAAGCGCCGGACGCGGATCGCACTGAGTGGCTGGCGCTGCCGTCGCTGCGCGCGGTGTACGAGCGCGGGTCGGATCTGGCGTTTGCGCTGGGCACGCTTGGGCAGCTCTGGCTGGCTGGCCTGGAGATCGACTGGACCGCGTTCTCAGAACACGAGCAGCGGCGCAGGATTGCGCTGCCGACCTATCCCTTCGAGCGCCAGCGCTACTGGATCGATCCGCCGACGCGCGCTGCGGACAGCGCTCCGCAGGAGCCTACGGCGAAGCGCGCCGCGATCGCCGACTGGTTCTACGCGCCACTCTGGCGGCAGACGATCGCGCCACCGGGCATCTCCGACGCCGGGCTGCCCGATCCCGCAGCCGACTGGCTGATCTTCAGCGACGGCGCGGCGATCAGCACGGGTCTTGTCGCGCAGCTTCGGCGCGCCGGTCAGGCCGTGCGCGTCATCCAGATCGGCCAGGCGTTCGCGCAGGTCGATGCCGCGACCTTTACGATCAATCCGTATCTTCAGGACGACTACACCCGGCTGATCGAGACGCTCAGCGTGGGCGATCGTCGTCCGGCACACGTGATCCATCTGTGGGGCCTCACCTCCGGCGGCGAGCAGGAAGGGGATCTGGACTTCGAGCGCGCGCAGTTTGCCGGGCTGTATAGCCTGATCTTCCTGGCGCAGGCGCTCCACGCGGCGAGCGCGGCGGCGCGCGTCGATCTTCGCGTGATCACGAGCGGCCTCTTCCAGATTGCGTATAGCGATCGGTGCGCTCCCGCGAACGCGACGGTGCTGGGCGCGTGCCGGGTGATCCCCCAGGAGTATCCGCACCTGGCCTGCGCGGTGGTCGATCTGCTGCCTGCGGCGCCGCCGCCGTCCGCGCTGCTGCTTGCCGAGTGCTGCCTCCCAACGCCGCCGCCGGTCGTGGCCTACCGCGCGGCGCAGCGCTGGTACCTCGACTACGAGCCGCAGCCGATCCCCGCGCCTCCCGATGCCGGCCTCGGCCTGCGCTCCGGGGGCGTCTACCTCGTCACGCATGCCCTCGACGATCTCGGTCACGCCGTCGCGACCGCCGTCGCGCAGCAGGGCGCTGGCACGCTCGTGCTGCCGTATCCGCCGACCACGTCTCCGGAGCGGCTGGCGACCGCCGTGGCCGCGCTGGAGCCGAGCGGCGGGGCGATCCTGCCGGTCGCGGTGGATCTGACCGACGCCCAGCAGATCGAAACACTGCGCGCGATGATCCTGAAACAGTGCGGCGCGCTGCACGGCGTGATCTACGTGCCCGACCGCCACGCGCTGGCGACGCTCCGCTGGCTGTCGCAGACCACACCGGCCAGCGCTCATCCCCTGCTCAGCCATCTCCGGCAGGAAGTGACGACGCTGCATGCCGCGCTCCGCGATCTGCCGCTGGACGTCTGGCAGGTCCACTCGTCGCTGGCGACCGTGCTGGGCGGGCCGGGCCTGGCAACGTACGCCGCCGCGCAGAGCTGGCTGACGGCCTACGCGCAGCAGCAGCGGCAGGCAGGCGCGGATTGGCGCTGTGTGCGCTGGGACATCTGGCAGACGGAGGAGCGCGAGGGCGTCGACGCCGTGGCCGCGCTCGGTATCCGGCGCGCGGAGGGGATCGCGGCGAGCGTGCGGACGTGGCACACGTCGATCGGGGATCTGCTGGTCGCAACCGCCGATCTGTCCGCGCGGCTGCGCCAGTGGACCAGCCCGGCGCAGATCGCCGCGTCGACGACGGCCACGGCAGGGCGGCATGCGCGCCCGGATCTGCCGACCGCCTATGTCGCGCCCGGCGACGAGATCGAGGCGCGGGTGGCCGCGATCTGGCAGGATGTGCTGGGCATCGAGCGCGTGGGCGTCCACGATCCGTTCTTTCAGCTCGGCGGACACTCCCTGCTCGGCACGCAGCTGGTCGCGCGGCTCTGTGCGGCATTCCAGGTTGATCTGCCGCTGCGCGCGCTGCTGGAAGGACCGACCATTGCCGAGGTCGCGCGGGCGATCGAGGCGATCCGCAGCGCCGAGGCCGCATCGCTCGCCGAACCAGCGATTCTCGAACGGCGCGGCGCGGTGATCGCGCCGCCGTCCGGCCAGACGATCCCGCGCAGCCCAAGAGCAGGCACGATTCCGCTCTCGTTTGCGCAGCAGCGGATGTGGCTGCTGGATCAGCTCATGCCCGATCAGCTCGCCTATATCATTCCGACGGTGATGCGGCTGGCGGGAGCGCTCGACGTCGACGCGCTGGCCTGGAGCCTGGCGCAGGTTGTGCGGCGGCATGAGGTCCTGCGCACTACCTTTGCGCTCGATCCCGACACCGGGCAGCCGACTCAGGTGATCGCGCCCGATCTCGGCCTGGATCTGCCCCTGCGGGATCTGCGCGCCACCCCGGACCGCGCGCCGGACGTGGCCCGATCGCTCATCCGGCAGCCGTTCGATCTCGGTCGTGGCCCGCTCCTGCGCGCGACGCTGCTGCGCCTCGCCGAGGCCGAGCACTGGCTGGTGCTGACGCTGCATCACAGCGTCGCCGATGGCTGGTCCCTGGAGGTGCTGGTCCGAGAGGTCGCGACGCTGTATGCGCTCCGCTGTCGCGGACTCTCGGAGGCCGCCGGGGCGGGGCTGGGTCCATTGGGCACCCCGCTGCCGATCCAGTACGCCGATTACGCCGTCTGGCAGCGCGCGTGGCTGCACGGCGAGGTGGGAGCGCAGCAGTTGGACTACTGGCGGCGGCAGCTGGCCGGCGTGCCGCCGATCGAGCTGCCGATCGATCGCCCGCGTCCCGCAGTCGCAAGCGCGCATGGCGCGCTCCATCCCTTTCACCTCCCCGCCACGCTGCGCGCCGATCTCAATCACCTCAGCCAGCGCGAAGGCGCGACGCTGTTCATGACGCTGCTGGCCGCCTGGCAGATGCTGCTGGCGCGCTACACCGGACAGACCGACATCGCGGTCGGCACGCCGATTGCGGGCCGGGTGCGACCGGAGCTCGAAGGGCTGATCGGCCTGTTCGTCAACACCCTCGTGCTGCGCACCGATCTGGCGGGAGCGCCGACGTTTGTCGATCTGGTCGCGCGGGTGCGCGCGGTCTGCCTGGACGCCTATACGCATCAAGATCTGCCCTTCGATGTCGTGGTCGAGCACCTCCACCCCACGCGCGACCTGAGCCGCCACCCGCTCTTTCAGGTGCTGTTCGTCCTGCAAAACCTGCCGACGACGACGATCGCGCTGCCCGATCTCACCGTCGAGCCGGTGCGCGTGGAAACCGGCACGGCTAAGTTCGACCTGGCGATGCTGCTCAGCGAAACCGCCGATGGCCTCCGGGGAGAGGTTGAGTATGCCACCGATCTCTTTGATGCAGGCACGATCGAGCGGCTCGTGGGACACTACCAGCTGTTGCTGACGCAGATCGTCGCCGACCCCACGCAGCCGATCATGGCCGTGCCGCTGCTCGACGATGCCGAGCGTCGGCAACTGCTGGTCGATTGGAACCGAACGGCATGCCCGGGAATCGCTCATCTCCGGGTCCATCAACTGGTCGAGGCACAAGCGGCGCGCACGCCGGATGCCCTGGCGGTGACGGATGGGCAGCGCACGCTGACCTATGCCGCCTTCGATCGCCGCGCGAACCAGCTTGCCCATGTGCTGCGGGCGTATGGCGTCGGCCCGGATGTGTGTGTCGCGCTGGCCCTCGATCGATCCGTAGAGCTTGCCGTTGCGGTGCTGGCGGTGCTCAAGGCGGGCGGCGCGTACCTGCCGCTCGATCCGGCCTATCCCGGCGATCGGCTGCGCTTTATGATCGCGGACTCGGCGACGCCGGTGCTGGTGACGCAGACCACGCTTGTCGATCGGCTCCCGGCGACGGCAGCGCGGATCATGACGATGGATACGCTGACCGCGCTGGATCACGCCCCGACGATGCCGCCCACGGTTGAGATCCTGGACGAGCATCTCGCGTATGTCCTGTACACGTCAGGATCGACGGGGATGCCGAAAGCGGTCGCCATGCCGCACCGCGCGCTGGTCAACCTGCTGGCCTGGCAGCGGCGGAGCACAACGGTCGCACCAGCGGCGACGACGCTCCAGTTTGCGGCGCTGAGCTTCGATGTCTCCTTCCAAGAGATGTTTGCAACGTGGGCCAGCGGCGGCACCCTGCGGCTGATCGCGGAGGACGAGCGGCGCGATCTGGCGGCGCTGCTGGCCCTGCTGGCGACAGGAAGGGTCCAGCGCGTCTTCCTGCCGTTCATTGCGCTGCAACACCTCGCGGAGGTCGCCGTGCAGCAGCAGGCGCTGCTGTCGGGAGTGCAGGAGATCGTGACGGCGGGCGAGCAGCTCCAGATCACGCCGGCGATTGCCCAGGTGTGTCGCCAGATCTCCGCTGTGTCGCTGCACAACCAGTATGGGCCGACGGAGACGCATGTGGTGACGGCACATGTGCTGGACGGCGATCCCGCGACCTGGCCCGCCCTCCCGCCGATCGGCAGGCCGATCGCCAATACCACCATCTATGTGCTGGATACGCGGGGTGCGCCCGTGCCGATCGGCGTGGCCGGTGATGTGTATATCGGCGGGGTGCCGCTCGCGCGTGGCTATCTCCACCAGCCGAGCGCCACAGCGGAGCGGTTCGTGCCCGATCCCTTCAGCGGCACCGCCGGGGCGCGCCTGTACCGTACCGGCGATCGGGCGCGCTACCTGCCCGATGGCACGATCGACTACCTTGGACGCATCGACCAGCAGGTCAAAGTGCGCGGCTTCCGCGTCGAGCTCGGCGAGGTCGAGACGGCGCTGCGCCGACATCCCGCCGTCCTGGATACGGCGGTCACGGTCCGCGAGGATACCCCTGGCGATAGGCGGCTGTGTGCCTATGTCGTGCCGCGTCCGGGCCAATCGCCGGAGGCGCCCGATCTGCGTCTGTTTCTCCAGCAGATACTCCCGGACTATATGATCCCGCGTGTGGTCATGCTGATGGAGGCCCTGCCCCTGACGCCAAGCGGCAAAGTCGATCGCCGGGCCTTGCCGCCTCCCGACGCTGCCTCGGCCATGAGCGATGCATCGCAGGTTGCCCCGCGCGACGACTGGGAATGGCGGCTCGCGCAGCTCTGGGCCGATCTGCTCCATCTTCCGGCGGTGAGCGTCCACGATGACTTTTTCGCGCTGGGCGGTCATTCGCTGCTGGCGGTGCAGGTAATGACGGGGATCCGACAGCACTTTGGCTGCTCCTTGCCGCTGGCGACCCTGGTGCAATCCCCAACGATTGCCCAGCTCGCGGCTCACCTGCGGCAGAACGCGCCGGAGCCGGTATGGTCGCCGCTGGTACCGCTCCAGCCGCGCGGCAGCCGACGACCGTTTTTCTGTATTCATCCCGGCGGTGGCACTGTCTTCTGCTATGCCGATCTGGCGCGGGCGCTCGGTCCAGACCAGCCGTGTTATGGCTTGCAGGCACAGGGTCTTGAGGCCGGTCAAACCCCACATCGCTCGATCCCGGATCTGGCGGCAGCCTATATCACCGCCATCCGTCTGGTGCAGCCACACGGACCGTATCTGCTCGGTGGCTGGTCGCTTGGAGGCGTGATCGCGTTCGAGATAGCCAGCCAGTTCCAGCACCAGGGAGAAGCGATTGGCCTCCTGGTGTTGATCGACAGCGCCGTGCCGCTCCCTGACCAGGCTCCTCCTGACGACGCGCTGCTGATGGTCGGCTTTGCCCACGATCTCGGCGGTCTGCTCGGCACGCCATTGACGATCGATCCTGACGACCTGGCAATGCTCACGCCGAACGAGCGTTTGTCGTATATCCTGGAGCAGGCGCGCCAGCAGCAGGTGCTGCCTCCCGATAGCAATCTCGAGCAGCTGCGACGACTGGCCGATGTCTTCACTTCAAACCTGGCTGCCATGCGATCCTACCAGCCAACGCCTACGTCCGTGCCGATCGCGATGCTGGAGGCGGGTCGCGCGGCGCGTCCAGGTGAGGCGAACACCCTGGCAGATCGCTGGCGTCCATTGGGGAACCTCGTCGAGCATCACGTTGTGCCGGGAACACACGATACCCTGTTGCGTCCACCTCAGGTCCAGGCGGTTGCCGAGTGGCTCCGGCGTCAGCTTGACGTTGCGCAAGCGGAAGTCTAGACAGCCAGTGGTGTCAAGCCGTGGTCAGCGATGAGCAGCCGGATCGAATCCCAGGCGCACTCCAGAAACAGCCGGTGCCACGGGTCCATGATCTCGGCCTCTTTGGGGTTGATCCCAAAGAGGTCGACATCAAGCACGTCGATGTCGTCGATCACGGGCCGCGCTACGTCAAGGCGCGGCCCGTGCTGACCCACCCCTCGGACCATCCGTAGCCGTGGCGCGTCGAGTTCGCCGATGTCGTTCAGCACAAGCTGACGTGTATGTACGAGTCATCTTCCGACCGCGCCCGGCATCCATGCTGCCGCCGATAGCACCTACTTCGGTCGGGTGTTTCAGCGTTGGGCGTGACACCAAGCACGGACCCACGTGGCAGCGCCCACCGACATAGCCCGGTCGCCGCTGCTCCAGCCATCGCCTGCGCTGCCCTGGCTCACGCCGTTCCGATCGTCCCGTCTCCACGTCGGTCCCGGTGTGGCGGTCGCGCGATTCCCCGGAAGTAGCCGAATTCTCTCCGCTTTTGTCCGAGATCCACGAGCGTATTTGGCCTATAATCAGGGCAACCCTGCAAGTTCGCCGATCCCGTCCTGTCGTCGGCAGGGAAGGAACACGAGGGGGTGAGCTATGCACATCGGGAAAGAGCTGGTCGGCATCTTCATGGCGCTGGTCATCGCAGCCGCCGCTGTCCCAAACGCTCCGAGCCTGGCCGCGCCACGGCTGCTCCAGGTTAGATCGCGGTCGAGACGGACAAGGCGATATATCATCCAGGCAAAACCGTGCGCTTCGCGGTGCGGGTGGCGAACAGATGACCGCGTCGCTGCGTGCGGCGATGCGCAGCTCCTACGATTTCCTGGTCGGGTACCAGAACCTGCTGCGGGATCAAGTCGTGAGCGCCGCAGATGCCGTCACCATGACCGAGGTTCCCACGAGCACCGACGGACCAGCGGGTGCCGTCTGGACGCTGGTGGAGTCGCGTCCGGGGGCGGCGGTCGTCCACCTGTGATCGACGCTGACCGATCGCTCATGTAGCTGATCGAGCGGTATGGGCACGTGCGTGCCGTGTCATCAACCGCGAGGGATGGTGATAGTGTAGCCGAATCGGATGCTGATCGTTGATGAGCGCGCACGAGTCCGAGCAGGATGGTGGGTCCTGCTGAGCAGCGTGCTGCGCTTCCAGACCTCCATGCGCGTGAAGGAGCGAGCGGTATGCAGAAATCATGGTGGAAAGCGAGCGTCGTGTATCAAATCTATCCCCGTAGCTTTTACGACAGCAATAGCGATGGCATCGGCGACCTGCGCGGGATCATCCAGAAGCTGGACTATCTCCAGGATCTCGGCGTTGATGTCGTCTGGCTGTCGCCCGTGTACAGGTCGCCCAATGACGACAATGGCTACGACATCAGCGACTATCAGGCCATTATGGACGAGTTCGGAACAATGGCGGACTGGGAGGAGTTGCTCGCGGGGCTGCATCGCCGCAGCATCAAGCTGATCATGGATCTGGTGGTCAATCACACCTCGGACGAACACCCCTGGTTCGTCGAGTCGCGCAGCTCCACCGACAACCCCTACCGCGATTACTACATCTGGCGTCCCGGCAAGGATGGCCGCGAGCCCAACAACTGGGCGTCCTTCTTCGGTGGCTCGGCCTGGGAGTACGATGCTGCGACGGGTGAATATTACCTGCACCTGTTCTCCAGGAAGCAGCCGGACCTCAACTGGGAGAACCCTGTGGTCCGGCAGGCCGTGTATAACATGATGACCTGGTGGCTGGACAAGGGCATCGACGGCTTCCGCATGGACGTCATTAACATGATCTCGAAAGTGCCGGGGCTGCCGGATGCGCCGATCGCCACCGGCGACCGCTACCAGTGGGGCGGTCAGTATTTCATTCATGGGCCACGGCTCCTGGAGTTCCTTGGAGAGATGAAGCAGCAGGTCCTCTCCAGGTACGACATCATGACCGTGGGCGAGATGCCGATGACTACCACCGAGCATGCCATCGATATCACCCACGAGGAGGCCGGGCATCTCAACATGCTGTTCCAGTTCGAGCACATGGAGCTCGACATCGAAAGCAGCCGCACGCTGGGCAAGTGGGCGTTCAAGGCCCTGGATCTTGGGGACCTGAAGCGCTCGATCACGCGGTGGCAGCGGGATCTCGAACAGGGAGGCTGGAATAGCCTGTACCTGTCGAACCACGATCAGCCACGCCCGGTTTCGCGCTTCGGCGATGACGGTCAGTACCGCGTCGAGTCAGCGAAACTGCTTGCGACCTTTCTGCACATGCTCCAGGGTACGCCCTACATTTACCAGGGTGAAGAGCTCGGCATGACCAATATCAGGTTCGACTCCATCGAAGACTACCGCGACATCGAAACCGTGAACATGTACCGGGAGTACGTCGAGGACAAAGGCCTTGACCGCCAGGTCGTCATGGCGATGATCCACGCCAAGAGCCGCGACAACGCCCGGACGCCCGTGCAGTGGGATGCTACGGAGCATGCTGGCTTCACGACCGGTACTCCCTGGATCAAGGTCAACCCAAACTATCAGGAGATTAACGTTCAACAGGCGCTGGCCGATCCCGACTCGGTCTTTCACTACTACCAACACCTGATCCGGCTGCGCAAAGAGAATCCGATCATCGTCTATGGTCGCTACGACCTCATCCTCGATGCGCACGAGCAAATCTATGCCTTCACCCGAACCCTGGCGGACGATCGCCTGCTCATTATGCTGAACTTCACTGCGGATACGCCCGTCTTCGCGCTCCCCACGCACATCCCGGTTGCCGCCACGGAGCTGCTGATCAGCAACTACGCCGTCGATCCCGCCGAGGATATTCACCTGCTGACGCTCCGGCCCTGGGAGGCGCGGGTGTACCGTCTCGCGTAGCAACGTGTCATCCCTGCGGCGAATCCCGGTGGCGTGGCGGCTGGTGCTGGCTGACTCGGCGGTGGCGCGGGCACCTCCAGCACGCTGTCACAGCGAGGTCCGCAGCGCTGCGCCGATATGGATCGCCTCCTGCGGCTGGTGCCGGTCGTCGATCCAGCAGCGGTTCAGATCCGGCACGTCGGTCAATGCGTGGGCGACCGCTTTGAGCAGCAGCCCGACCGGCAGGCGCTCCTTCACCGAATATGGACGGCACATCCGTCATGTCTCAAGCAGGCGCGCCGCCTGCCGCAGCCAGCGGGACGCCTTTTGCGACAAGAAATGCGACGCACTGCGCAACCTGATCTTCGGCCAGCGCGTGGAGAATTACCGGCCCGCGAAAGCCCACGCCGCGCAGCAGGGCGAGGTAGTGGTCGTAGTCCAGCAGCCCGGTGCCCGCCGCCTCGTGGCCTGCGTCGCCGTCGTGGCTGAGATCTTTGGCGTGCGCGAGCACGATGTCGTCGCCCAGCAGCGCAAAGGCCGTATCGAGGATCTCGCGCATGCGCGGCAGCTCGCCTGTATGGAACAGATTCGCGCCATCCATCACCACTTTCAGCGCGGGCGATTGCAGCTCGTCGAGCAGGCGCCGCGCCTTCGCCGCCGAGTCGACGACGTTCGCAACCTCGGGCTCGAAGGCCAGCGTGACGCGATACGCCTCAGCACTGGGCAGCGCCTCGCTCAGCGCGGCGAGCAGATCGCGCCAGGCCTCGGGCGTGTCGTTCGCCGGATGTCGCCGCCACAGATCGTCGGGGTCGCGCGTGCCGGTCGAGAGCGTGATCACGGAGGTGCCCAGATCGTGACAGGCGGCCACAAGGGTCCGCAGGCGCGCGAGCCCGTCCTGCCGCCGCCGCAGATCCGGGTGGATCATGTTGAAGGTGCCCGACACCGCCGCCATGTGAAGCTGCTGCACGTCGATCGCGCGACGAATCTCGGCGCTCAGCGCGGCATCGATCTGCGCGGGCATGCTCGGCCCGCCAGCGCAGGCCATATTGAACTGCACGCAGCGGATGCCGTGGGCGACCACCGCGTCGAGCGTTTCGCCGAGCGTCGGTCGGGCAAAGGTCCTGGCAAAGATACCGATCTGCATACTCGTCTCCCTACACGCTGCCGCGCACATCGGCCAGGGCCACCGCATCGCCCGTCTCGACCGAGCGCGCAATCGCGACCAGCGCGCGCAGCGCCGCAATGCCATCGTCGATCGTGGCGCCCTGTTGCGGCGCTCCCGTGAGGATCGTCTCCGCAAAGCCTTCGATCTGGAGCTTGTAGGTGTGGGCGTCCTCGCCGAGCGGGCGATGATACTGGCGGTCGGCGGTGGAGAAGCACTCCACGCTGCTCGACTTGCGATACCACGTGAGCGGCAGCTTGCCCGTGACGCTGCCGTGCTCGCCGTAGATCTGGAAGCCTTCCTCAAAGTCGCCGCGCACCGGAACGATCAGGTCGATGTGCCCTACGCTGCCGTCGGCAAAATCCACGGCCACAAACCAGCAGTAGGAATCGAAGCGCTCCACCAGCCGCGCCTGCACGCGCACAATCTCGCCGCCCAGCAGGCGCGTCGTGTCGACGAGGTGGCTGCCGTGGGTGAGCATGAAGTAGCGCCGCTTATCGGCCTTTGGGCTACCCGCCGGACGTCGCGCCTGGGCGCTGGTCTGCACGATCGGCTGGAGATTGTCGGTCATCGTGTAGCGGTAGACCGAGTCGTAGTACCAGGCTTTGAACGCCAGGCGCTGGCCGAGCCGCTCCTGGATGAACCGGCGCGCAAAGGCCACGCCGGGATCGAAGCGCCGATTGTTGCCGACCTGGAGCACCAGGCCGCGCGCCGCGAGCGACGCGCGCAGCGCCTCACACTCCTCGACCGTGACCCCAAGCGGCTTTTCGACCAGCACATGCTTGCCGGCGGCGATGGCCTTCCGTGCCAGCGGTACGTGAAACTGGTCGGCGGTGGCGAGGACGACCGCCTCGACCTGCGGGTCGGCCAGCATCGCGTCATAGTCGCGGTAGGTCACGCGCGGCCCGTGAGTCGCGGCCATGCTCGCCAGAAGGTCCTCGGCTGCGTCGCAGATGGCGTAGAGGTCGGCGTTGCGCGCTTTGCGGACCGCCTCGAAGTGTCCGGCCTGCGCGATCGGGCCTGCGCCCAACACACCAATGCGCAGGAGTCGTGAGTCTTTGTGCATACGCTTCTCTCTGGCTGTTCGGTGGCGGCAGCGTGATGATGCCCACGCCCGCTAGAAGGCGCCTGCCAGGGGCGGCACCACCTGCTTCTTCCGCGACAGCACGCCCGCCAGGTAGACCGCGTGGTCCTGCAATGGCAGACCAAACGCCCGCTCCACAGCGCGGGTGTGACCCACGGCCAGCAGGTGAGTGCCGCCGTGGCTAATATCCGTGACCATCAGGAGCAGGAGGTCAAAGCCGTGTGCGGTCTGGTGCCGCGCCATCGCCGCGAGGATCTCCGTTTTGCGCACCAGGATCACCGCTTTGTCGCCCACCTCCACCTGCCCGATGCCTACCTTCGCCTTCCCGAAGACAAACGTTTTCAGGTCGCTGGTCGCAAGCTCGTCGGGCGTCAGGCTGGCAATATCGAACTTGGCGTTGTACATGCGGCTGCCGAATGCCAGCGGGTCTTCCCCCAGCACCGTCCCCAGATACTCGACGGCGGCGACATCTTCGGGGGTCGTCGTCGGCGACTTCAGGAGCATCGTATCGGAGAGAATCGCCGCCAGCAGCACGCCGCCCATCTCCCACGGCGGGACCACCCCAGCCGCTCGATACTGGCGCAGCACCAGGGTCGCCGTGCTGCCAACCGGCGCGATCACGGCCAGGATCGGGCTGCTCGTCTCCAGGCCGCCCAGCCGGTGGTGATCCACAATCTCCAGGATGTCGGCCTGCTCGATGCCGGCGGCGGACTGACTCCGCTCCGAGTGGTCGACCAGGATCACCCGGCGGCGGCGACGGGCTACCAGATCGCGCTTCGTGACGACGCCCACGAGCCGCCCGCTGGGATCGTTGACGAGCGCGAGCGCGAGATCGGACTCCAGCAGGTCTTGCGTGACATCATCGATCAGGCTCTCGGGGCTGATGGTCAGCACCCTGTCGTCGAGGAGCCGCCGGGCGGGTACGCTCAGATTGATCAGCCGTGCGGCAGCAAAGGTGTCGTGGGGCGTCACGATCAGCCCGGCGCCCCGCTCCTGGGCCAGGTGGTGGATGCGCGGCGACGGCTCGAAGCCGCCGGTCACGACGAGGCAGGAGATCTGAGACGTGAGCGCCGCCTCCTGGGCATGCTCGCGGTTGCCCACAATCACCAGATCGCCCGGCGCGATATACTGCACCATTGACTCCGGACTCATCCCGCCAATCAGGACGTTGCCGCTGATCTGGGTGGTCGGCGCGCCGACCACGAGGCGCGCCGCGAGGGTCTGCGCGATCTTGCCTAATTCGGTCGCCGTATCACGCAGGCTTTGCACCTCGAGCTCTTCCAGGTAGCTGTGCGCCAATCGGCGCGTCGTGACCACGCCGCGCGCGCGCCCGTCTCCATCTACCAGCGGAATAGCCGGCACGGCGTGCTCGTGGATCAATCTGCCGACCTCATACACTGTGGCCTCGGCGGAGGCACGAATCACCTGCGTCGTCATGACATCCTGAACGCGAACATGGACGTGCGGCAAAAAGACCGGCTCGGGCACGCCGAAGGTGCCGAGCACGAAGCGCGTCTCGCGATTGATCTCGCCCAGGCGCGCCGGGATGTGCCCCGCCGATTGCAGATTTTTCAGATAGGCATAGGCAATGGCCGAGCCTATGCTGTCGGTATCAGGCGTGGTATGCCCGAACACGTAGACCGGTTCCATGACGCCCCTTGCCTTTCTCCAGCGTCATCGCCTGCATGGGCCAGCGCGCTGGTCGCAGGACGTAGACAGCGCCCGACCGCTTGATCGCGGTCGCATCGCTACAGCGTGTCGCCGTTCGCTTTAATAACATCGTGATACCAATAGAAGCTTGCTTTCTTGATCCGTCTCAAATCTCGCGGATCGGTTTCATCACGATCGACATACACAAATCCGTAGCGCTTCTGGTAGCCGTTGAGCCAGCTTAACACATCCGTAAACGACCAGGCACAATAGCCGAGCAGCGGAACGCCATCCTGGATCGCGTGTTTACATTGCTCGATATGGGCGCGAAGATAGGCGATCCGATACGCATCGTTCACGGTATCATGCGCCTCCAGCACGTCGAACTCACCGAGGCCATTTTCCGTAATGAGGATCGGCAGGCGATAGCGACTGGTTATCCGACGAAGCCCGACGCGCAGGCCGATCGGATCGATGGCCCAATCCCAGTTTGACGTTTCAACATAGGGATTGCGCGCTGTCTTGTAGACGCCTGGTATCCCTGTCTCCTGCCCGCTTCCTTTTTGACCCGTCGTATTCATGGCGCCTTCTGACACGCCGCCGATTGGATTGAACTCATAGGTCGTGGTCTGATAGTAATTGACGCCGACAAAGTCGGGCGTCCCGTTTTGGAGTAGTTCCGCATCGCCCGCCTGGATCGTCGGAGCCCATCCCTGCTCCTGTACATACTGGAAGGCGATCTGCGGGTATGTTCCCCAGCAGTACACGTCGAGCCACCAGTTGTTGGTACATTCTTCGGCATGCTCAAACGCCAGTATATCCTGTGGCTGGCTGGTGAGCGGATAGGCCGGCGAGTAGGCAAAGCTCGGCCCGATCTTTCCATCAGGCACATACGCCCGAAACGATTCGATGGCTTTTGCGTTTGCTAAAAACGCAATATGATTGGCCTCATAGAATCGCTTTCTATCCTTGACACCCGGTGGGTGCATCGCCGTGAGAAACCCATGCGTCAAGTTATAATTCTGTTCATTTAAGGTGATCCAATATTTTACTCGATCACCAAAATACGTATACAACGTCGTGCAATAATTGCTGAAATCTTCAATAATCTGTCGAGACTCCCAGGCACCGTACGCCTCCACTAACGCCTGTGGTACGTCCCAATGATACAGCGTGAGGATCGGCTCGATCTGATACGCGAGCAGCTCGTCGATCAGCCGATCATAGAACCGTACGCCGGCCTCATTGATCGATCCTTTGCCGTTCGGATAGATCCTGGGCCAGCTGACGGAAAAGCGATAGGCTTTCAAGCCCATCTCCGCCATTAACGCAACATCTTCTTGATACCGATGATAATGATCCACAGCCACGTCGCCATTCGAGCCCTTGAATGTTGTTCCTGGGATTTTCGTAAACACGTCCCACACCGATAGTCCTTTTCCATCGGCATTCCACGCCCCTTCGACCTGGTATGCGGCAGAGGCCGCGCCCCATAGGAAATCGGCGGGGAATGGCTGTACCTGCGGGTGAATCATCATTGTCCTCCTGCGATCGCGCGCTGCTCGACATCCGTTCCACACATCCGACGTGCGGCAGAGGATCGGCGGCGGTCGTTCCGTCCGACGCGGCGAGCGTGCCGGATCGATACCCCTGCTCCCGCATGCGGGAGCAGCGGACAACGCCACGATCGCGCTGCTTTAGCTGCCGCCGACGGCGATCGCCCGTCCTTCGTGGCTCTTCATCAGCGCATACTGCGCCTCGGCCAGCTGCGCCTGAAGCTCGGCTGCATACTGGTCGGCGTTCAGGCCAACGAGCAGATGCACCACATGATTCGGCAGCTTCATGATCCCGGTGACGCCAGAGGGCCGCAGCGCCGCCTCATCGATGAGGTCTTCGTCGACGACGACCACCCGCAGGCGCGTCTCGGCGGCGGACTCGACGGAGCGGATATTCTTGGCTCCGTCCAGCGCTTTGAGGATATTGCTGGCTTTGTGCGCCGCTTCGGGATCGCGCAGCCGGGAGGGAATCCCCTTCGGGGTGTATTCCACCGACGGTGGCGGCGCCACCATGTCCGCTTCTGGCCCGGCGACTTTGAGGTACTCTTCCATATCGGTTTTGAGGTTTTCCGAGCGAGTACCAAAGATCGCCTGCAGGCCATTGCCGACCGTGACCACCCCGGCGGCGCCCAGCGCCTTCAGCTTCTCCGGATTGGTCTTGCTGATATCGTGCACGCCCACGCGGAGTCGGGTGATACAGGCGTCCAGATCCTTGATGTTCCCTCGACCGCCGAACGCCACCACCAGCTCTTTCGCGAAGCCGTGCGCCACATCGGCCTGCACGTCCTGCACGCTGACCTCCTCCTTTTCTCGGCCCGGCGTCTTCAGATCGAGGACCTGGATAAGCGCGCGAAACACGCCGTAGTACAGCACGAAGTAGATCGGCCCGACCAGCAGCACTAGCCACGGCCTGGTATCCAGCGGAAAAAACAGGGCATAGTCGATAAAGCCGTGGGAGAAGGTATAGCCCAGCTTGGCGCCCAGCGCATACATGATCGGGAACGCCAGCCCGGCAAGGAGCGCATGAATGCCGTACAGCACCGGCGCAACAAACATGAACGCGAACTCAAGCGGCTCCGTAATCCCGGTGAGAAACGAGGTCAGCGCCGCCGAAACCATCAGGCTGCCGACCTGAGCCCGCCGCTCCGGCTTGGCCGTGTGCCAGATCGCCAGCGCCGCGCCGGGCAGGCCA
Source organism: Herpetosiphonaceae bacterium (assembly GCA_036374795.1). Lineage (NCBI taxonomy): Bacteria > Bacillati > Chloroflexota > Chloroflexia > Herpetosiphonales > Herpetosiphonaceae > Herpetosiphonaceae bacterium. Next base: position 6,284 of record DASUTC010000152.1, on the reverse strand, counting down.
AACATCTTGAAGAGATAGCCGCCGCCTAAATTGCCCGCCGTGGGATCGCCGGCGAAGAAGCGGGTAATTTCACCGTGGACTACCTCGCCGTTGGCCCTCGTGTACGAGCCAATCTCATAGAAGAAGGGCGCGTTCCAGATGTGGTGGAGCCCGAAGGGGATCAGCAGCCGCTCGACCAGACCATACAGAAACACGGCCAGCGCCGGGTTGCCGGTCACGGCAAACCGCGAAAAGGTATCGATCACGCCTTGAATCGGCGGCCAGACAAAGCTGAGCATCACCCCGACGAGAATCGCGGCTACCGCCGTGATGATCGGGACGAAGCGTTTCCCGGCAAAGAACCCCAGATACGGCGGCAGCTTAATCCGGTAGAATCGATTAAAGAGGGCTGCGGCCACCATGCCGATGATAATGCCGCCAAAGACGCCGGTGTTGATCGACGGAATGCCCATGATCCTGGGCAGCGTTTCGGGATCTTGTCCCAGATATTCCGCCATGACGCCCATCGTTCCGGTCATGACGACGAACCCCACCACGCCCGCCAGCGCGGAAACTCCATCGTTGCCGGTCAGGCCGAGCGCCACGCCGATGGCAAACAGCAGCGCCATGTTGCCAAAGATCGGATCACCGGCGCTCTGCATGAGGCGAAAGACCAGTTGCAGCCAGGCGGGAACGCTGATGACGCCGTTCTGGACGCCCAGCAGGAGGGCGCCGCCTACGCCCAGCAGGATACCACCCGCCGGCAGGAGCGACACCGGCAGCATCAGCGACTTGCCGATCTTTTGCAGCAATCCAAAGGCACTACTGAAGGACCACCTGCTCCGTCGCGGAGCCGCAAGTGACGGACTCGACATCGGGATTACCTCCTCTGGTGCTCGGCCTTATGCCGTGTGTTCGGCGACATCTTCCTCGAGCGGGCACAGCGCCCGCACTCCGGCGGCCGTATCCTGCCGCAGTGCCTCCTGGGCCAGGTGCTGACAGAGCGGCAGGCTGAGCTGACGGATCTGCGCCTTGATGCTGGGAATCGCAGGGACGCTGACGCTCAGCTCGTCGACGCCGAGGCCGATCAGCAGCGGGACCGCCTGCGGATCGCTAGCGATGCCTCCGCACACGCCCACCCATTTGCCATAGTGATGGGCGGCCTGCACAATGGTATCGATCAGGAACAGAATGGCCGGATTGAGGCCATCGACCTGCGGCGCCAGCTTCGGATGGCCCCGGTCCATCGCCAGCGTGTACTGGGTCAGATCATTGGTGCCGATCGAGAAGAAATCGACCTCCTTGGCAAACTGCTGGGCCATAATCGCTGTAGATGGCACTTCGACCATGATGCCCACCGGGATCGGCGCAACGCCCAGTCGCTCCCGCTCTTCCTCTAGCAGCGCCCTGGCGGACCGCCATTCCGGCAGCGTGGCGATCATCGGAAACATCACCCGCACGTTCCCGCCGCCCGCCGCGCGCAGGATCGCGCGGAGCTGGGTGCGCAGCAGCTCTGGCCGATCCAGGCCGACGCGAATGCCGCGCTCGCCGAGGAACGGATTTTCCTCGCGTGGAATGGGGAGATAGGCCAGCGGCTTGTCGCCGCCCACGTCCAGGGTGCGGATGATCAGGGGGCGCTCAGGTCCCAGGATGCTGGCGATCTGCTGATAGACCTGAACCTGCTCCTCCTCGGTCGGCGCGGAGAAGCGCTCCATGAAGAGAAACTCCGTGCGCAACAGGCCCACGCCCTCACCGCCGAGCCGCAGCGCCTGCTCGGCGTCAGCCGCGCTGCCAATATTTGCCACCACCTCCATGCGGTGGCCGTCCATGGTTTGCGCAGGCTCCATGGCGGTTGCCAGATCAGCCTTGCGCTTCGCCGCGTTGCGCTCCAGCGCCTTTTGAAGACGGGTAACGTCCTCCGCAGACGGATTCAGGCGGAGCTGGCCCCTGGCGCCGTCGAGGATCACCATCGTGCGGTTCGGCACATCGAGCGCGCGTGGGTCAACCCCGGCCACCGCCGGAATATCTAGCGAGCGCGCGATAATTGCCACATGGGAGGAGGCGCCTCCGGCGGTGGTGCAGAACCCAACCACTTTAGACCGATCCAGCGTGGCGGTATCGGACGGCGTCAGATCTTCGGCGACCAGAATCGTATTGGGCGGGTAGTCTGGCGCTCTGGTGGTTATCCCCGTCAGCAGCTCTAGCACGCGCTGGCCGACGTCCCGCAGGTCGTTGGCCCGCGCCGCGAGCAGCTCATTTTTCAAGTTGGACAGCCGCTCTGCGTAGGTGGTAAAGGCGCGCTGCCACGCAAAGGGGGCGCTCTTACCCTTGGCAATGGCGCTGGTCGCAATGTCAAGCAGATCGGGGTCATCCAGCAGCTCCTCATGCGCGGCGAAAATGGCGGCTTTAGCCTGGTCGGACTCACCGGCGAGCCGGTCGCGCAGCGCCACCAGCTGGACTTTCGCCTGGTCCATCGCTTCATCCAGCTTCCGCCGCTCTTGATGCGGGTCAGCGGCGGTTTCCGCCACCACGATCTCTTCACGGCGCACCTGGAAGACGGTGCCCACGGCGAGTCCGGGCGATGCGGCAACGCCAAGCAGCAGGTTGGGGTTGGTCGAGCGCGGCCTTGGCGCTGGAGCGGCGAGCTCCGGAATGGTCATGCTCGCGGGCGCGGGCGCAGGCACCGCGCCTTCATCGCCCAGGCCGCGCTCCAGCTCCGGGGTCAGCGTGGCGATGGCCTCCTCAGCGTCGGGACCCTGCGCGACCAGGAGGACCTTGTCACCGTAGTTTACTTCTAGCCCCATGATCGAAACCACGCTTTTCGCGTTGGCCTGATCATCGCCCCGCTGTAGCCGGATATCAGCGCTGAACTTCTTGGCGAGGTTCGCCAGCACCGCCGCTGGCCGCGCATGGAGGCCCGTGGGATTCGGAACCAGAATCGCCGACGAGGTCGCCGTCTTGCTGGTTTCGGTCGCTGCCTCCGCCGCAGCCCCGACCAGCGCCAGCTCGAGGATGACGTCTTTCCCCGCCGTCACGCTGCCGGTGCGGGGCATGAACGCGGCGACCCGATCGCTATTCGTAATGACGATCTGGGTCAGCAGGCTTTTGGCGTGGGTGGCGATATAGTCGGCGTCGAACTCGATCAGCGCATCGCCAACGGCAACCTGATCGCCGGGCTTGACTCGCGGCGTAAAGCCCTGCCCTTTCAGGGCAACCGTATCCAGCCCGACGTGCATCATCACCTCGATGCCCTGAGGCGTCGCGACGGTCACGGCATGGCCGGCAGAGTGGAGCTGTACGACCTGGCCCGCACAGGGGGCCAGGAGCAATTGGCTGAGGGGATCGATGGAGATGCCGTCGCCGACCATCTTCTGGGCGAATACCGGGTCGGGAACCTGCTCGATCGGCAGTAAATACCCGGACAAGGGCGCTGTCAGCGTGAGCTTTGCGGTGGCACCGGGTTGTGATGGTGTACTCATAGTCGCAATCACCTCACTGGTTCTGTTGCTATTTCAGCGTCGCCAAATCACGATACGTGTGAGCCGGGCAACCCCCAGCTTGCGCCGAGCGAGCCTGTCGCCCGGATGCGCCCGAACCATGGTGCCGTCCACGGTGCCGCGTCCCCTATGCAGGTCGTGGGCAATGGGCGCCAACATCTGCTCCTACCCGCGCTGATCGCACCAGCGTGTAAAGCGTGTGTGCATCGTCTGATCGGCCATGACGAGCCCTGGCTGTCGCATGCCGTGGATCGGTCGGGATGATGATCGCCGCCTGCCTGTCGTTGACGATGACCCACTCGACCGGAAGCGGGACCCATTGCCGCTGCCGGGCAACATTCAACGGATCAGGCGGCGCCTGGAGTCGGTTGCGGAACGCCGCGCTGGTGTGGATACGTGTGATGCGATCAGGATGCTGCCGGGCGTGGGCCTTCGGTGCCGCTGGTGCGCGCTTAACCCCTCCTGTTGCGCGCGAGGTCGTGCTGCTTGCGTTCTACCTCCGCGCGCTCCATACTGCCGGCCAGATCGACGTCGAGCAGCCGGGCCAGGTGCCGCTCTCGCTGCGCCATTGCATCCGTCTCGGTTTCCTGCAGCGCCCGCAGGCGTACGGTACCCATGCGCCTGGCCGCGCCATTGCCTGGGTCAGGGGAGCCAAGTCCGGCGCGGATTCGCTGCGATGCTGCCTGGTAACGGCAGCGTTCTGACAGAAACTAGCACAAACGATGCCGAGCAGTATAAGCCGGGGCGATTCGAGGAGATTTTCGTAGGAAACCCGTAGCGGTCAGGTCCATGACCGCAAAAAAGCCGGATTTTCGCGCGCTGCAAAAACACGATACACTGTAGCGCACCATAACCAAGACCGGTTGCCTGCAAGAGCCTGGTTTCTGGGTGGGGTATGATAGAGGTCGTAACCTGACCGTGACCACTACAAGGAGAACCACCATGAGAAACATCGTCGTTACCGAATTTCTGTCGCTCGATGGCATCATGGAAGCGCCCGCCTGGACCGCCCCCTATTGGAATGACGAGATCGCGCAGTTTAAAGGCGATGAGCAAGCCACCAGCGATGCCTTGCTGCTGGGCCGCGTCACCTATCAAGGGTTTGCAGCAGCCTGGCCGGAGAGCACGGATGAGGGCGCAGCGTACATGAACAACATCCCCAAATATGTGGTGTCAACCACCCTGGACACCGTGACGTGGACCAACTCAACGCTGATCAACGACCGGATCGTAGACGCCATCACCGCCCTCAAGCAGCAGGATGGTCAGGACATGCTGGTCTATGGCAGCGCCACGCTGGTGCAAACGCTCATGCAGCATGATCTGGTCGATCGCTATCGGCTGCTGATCTACCCGGTGGTGGTGGGCACGGGCAAGCACCTCTTTCAAGCGGGAAGCGCTGCGACGCTCAAGCTGGTGGAAACACGCGCATTCAGCTCTGGCGTGGTGGCGCTCATCTATGAGCCGGATCGGACGTAATGCCCACGGCACCCGATGCTCGCGGTGGCGGTCGAACCGTGGGTGCAGGTCCTTGAGCCGCTGGGAAGATCGCCGAGGTGTCGCAGGTGTTGCACGCCTACGCGGCGGCAGAGTCATACCTGCTTCTGATTCACGAAGACCAGTCTTGCTGCCCGCGATACACGATCTGGCACGTCCGCCGGGCTACGCAGCGTGTGTTCGACGAGGACCTGTGCGCGCCTGGTAGTGCGGTACCTCGGCATGGCGTGCTCCGTGGGCTGCCCGACTTGTCGGCTGCTGTACACTGATGGTGCAGGAGACTCCGTATTCCAAAAGGAGCTGATCATGCGCAAGCTTGTGGTGGCAGAGTTTGTGACGTTGGACGGCGTCATGCAGGCGCCAGGGGGTGCGGACGAAGATACGGAGGGCGGCTTTGCTCACGGCGGGTGGACGTGGCCGTACTGGCACGACGACATTGGCGCGCACTTCTTCGAGTCCATCAGCCAGGCCGACGCGCTCCTCCTGGGACGCAAGACCTGGCAGATTCACGGCGGCGCCTTTGAACCGATGGCCGCCGGAGATCCCTTTGGCGACGTGATGAACGCGATACCGAAGTACGTGGTATCCAGCACCTTGACCACGGCCTCAGCCTGGCGGAACTCAACCCTGATCACCAGCAACGTGGTCGAGGCGGTGCGCGCGCTCAAGGAGCAGCCTGGGAAGAACATCCTTATCGACGGCAGTAGCGTGCTGGTGCATACCCTGGCACGGCACGATCTCGTCGACGAGTACAGCCTGATGGTCTATCCGGTTGCGCTGGGTAGCGGCAAGAAAGTCTTTCCTGAGGGGGTGCGGCTTAATTTGCGGCTGCTTGAGTCCCGCGCCTTGCCCTCGGGCGTCGTGCTCCTGCGGTACGCACCGGACCGGCCGGGGTAGGTCGGGGCGTGGTGTGGGAGGCAGCCGGTGCCACGGATCTCGACACGGCGTGTATGAGGGGCCGAGCGTCCGATGGGATCAGCGGTTCCCGGCAAGGGAGCGGTTTCTTAAGCTCCTCCATGCAGGAACGCGACACCATCTGAGACATCATCCATAGTCCTTTCCCAGGACCGGGATCGCGCGGACGATCCCGGCGGCTGCATGCGGGATGCCGATGGACTGATCCAAGCAGCCCAGTTTGACTGGAGCCGATGCAGCACAGAGCGCGTGACGGTCATGGCATAGACTCTGCACGACGCGCGTGGCAAGCGTACCTTGGTGAGGATGCTATGGCACCAGCAGTGATCGCCGTGGTGGATGATGATCCCACGATCTTAGCGCTCGTCCAGTCGGTCTTGGTCGAGGAGGGCTATC
>DASUTC010000151.1 GCA_036374795.1 Herpetosiphonaceae bacterium | reverse complement strand
GCCTCCTCATCGCCCAGCGTCACCGCCTGAATCCCACCGATCAGGTCCGAGAGCGTCGGGTTGATCATCAGGTTTTCGAGGCTATTGCCGTGCGCCGTGCCCACAAGCTGAACGCCGCGCTCGGCGATCGTGCGCGCGGCCTGCGCCTCAAGCTCGGTGCCGATCTCGTCGATCACGATCACTTCCGGCATGTGATTCTCGACCGCCTCGATCATCACCCCGTGCTGCTCGGATGGTCGCGGCACCTGCATGCGGCGCGCACGCCCGATGCCTGAGTGCGGAATATCGCCGTCGCCCGCGATCTCGTTCGATGTATCGACGATCACCACCCGCTTGCGGAAGTTATCGGCGATCACCCGCGCCATCTCGCGCAGCAGCGTCGTCTTGCCGACGCCGGGCCGTCCCAGCAGCAGGATGCTCTGGCCTTCCTCGACCAGATCTTGCAGGATGTCGATCGTGCCGAACACCGCGCGGCCAACGCGGCAGGTCAGGCCAATAATCTGGCCGGAGCGGTTGCGGATCGCCGAGATGCGGTGCAGCGTGCGTGGAATGCCAGCGCGATTATCCTCGCCGAAGCGCCCGATGCGCGAGACGACATATTCCAGATCTTCGCGCGTGATCTCCATCTCCGATAAAAACTCTTCGGCGTTGCGATAGCGGGCTTCGGGCAGGCGGCCCAGATCCATCACAATCTCAATCAGATCATCACGACGCACATCGTCGTCGATTGGGCGGCGAATATGCGGCGGCAAGGTGTCAAGTAAAAGATCTATATTACTTGTAATAACCTGTTCTTTCATACGCTCGTCCTACTCCCTACTGCGGGATGCGTGGCAATGTCGTAGCCGGCTCCAGGTTCGGCTCAGTCCTCAGCAGCGCCGGTACACGCACGGCATGACGCTGCGGCACAACCAGATGCTTGACGAACAGCGTTTGCTCACCACGGAGCTTAAAGCCCAGTTCCTCAAGAGCGCTGCCGATTTCCGACTGATAGCCGCGTATTACAGCAAAAACCGTGCGCGGCTCACTTATATGGCTCAGTGCGTAGCGTAACATGGTCGCCGCCTGCTGGCGAATCTCCGGCTCGAACATCGGACGCAGCACATGCGCCCGTGGGCCGGTCAGCACGTGAATATGCATCTGAAGCGACTGATCGTTGCCCAGGATCCAGCCGCGCTCGCACCATCCCAGCCGTCGCCGAGGCATCGGAAGCTGCCAGGAGGTGCTTTGTCGGAGTTCGGCATGCTGCACGTGCCGGGGAGTCACGCGCATATACAGCTGGTGGATCGGCCATGCGTCGCGCCGGAGCTGTCGGCGGAGCGCCATCAGCGCGCTGCCCTCCTGGATCATCGGCTCTGGAAGCATCCAGATCTGCTGCTGGGTGTAGGGCTGAAAGCCAAGCTGCCTGAGGATTTCGGTCATATCCTCGAAGCGATGCCCCACTGCCGCAAAGACCCGCTCGATCCGCGCGTGCCCGGCTCGCTCGATTAAGTTCTCCGTCAGCGAGAACCAGACATCTCCGTCGGGTATGTGGCTGCTGTGCGAGGTAAACCCGGCGAGATACGAAATATCGATCTCCGGCGCGTGGGCGCGCTTGTGCGCCTGGATAAAGCCGCGCAGGCCGCCGTTGCGCAGCACGAGCGTGACCATATCGTTGCCGAGCGGTCCCAGCATCGAGCGCAACGACACGACAAAAGGACGATAGCTGTTCGCCAGCATCGTCTCGGTATAGAAAAAGATGCGCCGCTGTGGTCGCCGCCGCAACGCCCAGAGGTCGGCGACCATCGCCGGTCGAATCAATCCGGTGCTCCTCAATGTAGCCGGACAGCGCCAGCAGCTAGGGTGTCAGCAACACCTCAAGCTGTCGTAGATGCGCCTCGTCATGCCCCACCACTCGCTCGACTTCCGTACGCAGCGAGTACGGCCCCTGAACTTCGTGCTGCCCTACCCGATCCCAGATCTCCGGTGCCAGCGCCGCTAGGCGCTGGACGTTTGTATGCCGCAATTCCTGAAACTCGGCAATCGTCGTTTGGAGCGCTTCGCCAAGGTAGCGCCCGCCAGCCGCCGCCGCTTCCTGGTCCCAGTTCGGAATCCGCGCCTCGCCATCAGCAAACAGCGTCATGCGCTCGCCCAGCAGACGCTCACGATCGCGCAGATGGCCGAGCACCTCCAGCCCGGCCCACTCACGTCCAGGCTTACGCCGCAGCGCCGCCTCCGGCACGTCGCGTACCAGATTCACAATCTGCTGTGCGCTCCGGTTCAGTTGATCAAGCAGCGTATCCATAGTCTGCCATCAGGCCGGGGGTGTCGGATACTCCCCCAAACCATTCCCGTTCTCATGCAGAATCGGCAGTTTCCCAACAGGCCGCCTGATTCTGCAATCGGCTACAGATCCAGAAATAGCTCGTGAAAGCGGGGATCGTTCGTTAGCTCAGGGTGAAACGCCGTCGCTAAAAACCGTCCCTGCCGTGCTGCTACTATACGACCGTCGTCAAGTGCTGCCAGCGGTTCAACATCAGGCCCAACCTTATCGATCAAGGGCGCGCGGATAAAGACCGCATGGAAAGGCCGCTCGCCAAACTCGGCAACGCTCAGATCGGCCTCAAAGCTATCAAGCTGCCGTCCAAAAGCGTTGCGCCGCGCGGTGATATTCATTAGCCCCAGCGCGGGCTGTCCTTCGGGGCGGCCTTCGGTAATATCCTTAGCCAGCAAGATCATCCCCGCGCAGGTGCCCCAGATCGGCATCTCCTGCTGCGCGCGCTCGCGCATCGGCTCAAGGAGCTTATACGCTACCAGCAGCTTGCCGATCGTCGTGCTCTCGCCGCCGGGAATGATCAGACGATCGATCGCGTCGAGATGTTGCGGCAGCCGCACCTGCGTCACCTGATGGCCCAGCCGCCGCAGCATATGCTCATGTTCGATAAAAGCGCCTTGCAGCGCCAGCACGCCAACGTTCATTGTGTCCTTTTCGTCTTCTACGGTTGCCGAGCCTACCAGCCGCGTCCGGCCAGCAATTCGGTCTGCGGAATAGCGCTGATCTCAATCCCAACCATCGCCTCTCCCAGGCCCTTGCTCACCTCGGCGATGATCTTCGGATCGTTGTAGTGGGTCGTCGCCTCGACGATCGCTTTGGCCCGCCGCGCCGGATCGCCCGATTTGAAGATGCCGGAGCCGACAAACACGCCTTCGACGCCAAGCTGCATCATCAATGCCGCGTCCGCCGGAGTCGCAATGCCGCCAGCGGCAAAGTTCACCACCGGCAGCTTGCCCGTCTCGGCAACCTGCTTGACCAGCTCATAAGGCGCTTGCAGCTCCTTGGCCGCCACAAACAGCTCGTCCTCGTCCATGGTTTGCAGGCGGCGAATGTCGGCGAACAACTGCCGCGCGTGACGCACTGCCTCCACCACGTTACCGGTACCGGCCTCGCCCTTGGTGCGGATCATCGCCGCGCCTTCGCTGATGCGGCGCAGCGCCTCGCCCAGGTTGCGGCAGCCACACACAAACGGCACTTTGAATTTATGCTTGTTGATGTGATTCGTCTCGTCGGCGGGCGTTAGCACTTCGCTCTCGTCGATATAATCTACGCCGAGCGCCTCTAGCACCTGAGCCTCGACAAAATGCCCGATGCGCGCTTTCGCCATGACTGGGATTGTCACAGCCTCGACAATACCCTGGATCATTTCGGGATCGCTCATGCGCGCGACGCCGCCATGCTTGCGAATGTCAGCCGGGACACGCTCCAGCGCCATCACGGCGACGGCCCCGGCCTCTTCGGCGATCCGCGCCTGCTCGGGGGTGACGACATCCATGATCACGCCGCCCTTCAACATTTGGGCCAGCCCTACTTTCGTCGTCCACGTCGATTTTTCCATATTACAGCCTCCTATGGGCCTGAATTGAACTATTTGTATGTGCCGTATTGTACCATACGCGAAAAGTGACACAATTAACGCTATACAGCAGACAATAGTAGAGTCTCTTGCAATGGATTACCCATAGAAGAAGTGTAAATACTTTCTGTCGCAAGCAGTGCTCTTCCCTCGACAGGAAATGTTTGGGCTATGCTCCCCGCACCTTTGTTCTTTGTTCCCTTGTTCTTCCGTTCCTACCCTGCCTGCGCATTAGCGCGTTGAGTGCCGCACCACACGATCGAGGCCCTGATCATCCCAGGCGACCGGATCTTCAAGCGGCTCAAGGTGGGTCATCACGGTGCTATCGGGCAGCGCGCGGTTGATACTCAGCTCGATCTCCTCGCACAAGTCGTGGCCGCGCTGCACGGTCCACGATCCCGGCACCAGCACGTGCATCGAGATAAAGCGGCGCGGCCCCGACATACGCGTGCGCAGCGCGTGAAACTCGATTCCTTTGCGCTGGTAGCCTGCCAGCACGCCGCTGATCACCTGCTGGTCGCTCCGCGATAAGGCGCTGTCGAGCAAGCCGTAGCCTGTCTGACGCAAGAGCCGTACGCCGGTCCAGACAATGTTGGCCGCGACGACGACCGCGATCAGCGGGTCGAGGATCAGCCAGCCTGTCACTTGAACGAGGAGGATGCCAACGACAACGCCCACGGTGGTCCAGACATCTGTAAGTAGATGATGCGCATCCGCCTCCAGCGTGATCGAGCGCAGCCGCTTGCCTGCCCGCATCAGCAGGAGCGCGACACCACCGTTGATCGCCGCCGCCAGCACCGATATGCCAACTCCTAATCCAACGTGCTGAAGTGGCTGAGGCTCCCAGATCCGACTCCAGGCGGCGACGCCGATGCTCGCGGCGGCAATTAAGATCAGCGCACCTTCGAGGCCACTGGAGAAGTACTCGGCTTTGGTGTGCCCGTAAGCGTGTTCCTCATCCGGCGGACGTGCCGCCAATGTCAAGGCCCAGAGGGCAACCAGCGCAGCAATGAGATTAACCACCGACTCGGCAGCATCGGAGAATAAACCTACCGAGCCTGTCAGGAGATAGGCGCTAAATTTCAGGATAATCGTCAGCAGTGCCGCTCCTATCGAAAAGAACGTGTATGAGCGGGCAGACTGGGTGAGCATAGCTATGCCTCGGCCATCCTTCTCTGTTCCCATACCGTGTATCATCCAAGCGATGATGGCGGTATGCGCAGCAGATCAAGTATCTCAACTAGCTCAGCATGAGCAGCAAACGTCGGTGCGCGCCGCTCGCCCGGATCATACCAGAATAAGCACGAGCGCTCACGTCACGACGGCTCCTGCTATAATCATGCAAATGGGAGGAGCGCCACCCAATGGCAGACATCGTCGAATATCGCTGGGCACCAAGCCCTCGAATCTATCGGCTGACACACAACATATTTGCGCCACCGTTAGCCGCCTACTTCCATCTTCAATCGCAAGGTGTCGAGCATATTCCTGAAACAGGCGCGGTGGTGCTTGCCTGTAATCATCTTAGCAACCTCGATCCAGTGCTCCTGGCCGTGGCGTGCCCGCGCCCGATTAATTATCTGGCTAAAATCGAGCTTTTTCGCGTACCGATCTTAGGCGCTCTGATCCGGCGCTATGGAGCCATCCCCCTACGCCGCAGCGCATCTGATCCTGAGGCGATCCGGCTTGCCGAACAGGTGCTTGAGCAGCAGCAGCTACTTGCGCTCTTTCCTGAGGGCACCCGTAGCCGCACGGGGCAGCTTAAGCCCTTTCGGTTTGGAGCCGCCCGCCTGGCGCTCAAATACCGCGCCCTGCTCATTCCAGCGGCGATCAGCGGCACCGATCGCGCTATGCCCGCAGGAGCAAAGATACCGCATCGTGTCCCGATCCGTATTGTGTTTGGGCCACCCATCGCTACAGAGCCTTACCACTATCACGGAACAGGACGTACTCCAGAGGTCCATCTGCTTGAAACCGTGACGAACTTGCTTCAGGCAGAAGTCAGGCGGCTGAAAGAGATGATCGAGGCGTCGGGGTAGAGCCGCAGGGCACGCGATATGCAACACTTCGCTTCAACTGGGCGTCAGATATGCCGGTTAGTAAACTTGAGGTTTTATACAAGGGAGCACACCATGGATACAACACGGCGCTTAACACGTAGCAATACCGATCGGATTATCGCGGGCGTGGCTGGCGGCGTCGCCAATTACCTTAACGTCGATCCGACCCTCGTTCGTTTGGGCTTTGTTCTGCTGGTCCTCAGCGGCGTCTCACCGTTTATCTATCTCATCTTGTGGGCAATCCTACCCAGCGAGAGCACCGTGAACCAGCCTTTTAGCCAGCAGGTGCGCGAGAATATCTCCGAGATGGAGCGGCGCGCCACGCAGGTGGCGCAACAGGTTGGTAGCCAGATCAGCCATCTTGTCGGCAATGAGCAAGCGCGTCAGGTCAATCAGCCAACATCTCAGCAGGGCACAGCCCAGCACGATCCAAACGAAGGCCCGGAAACTGGCCCGACCAGACGATTGTAGTAGACGTAGCCTGAGACAACGCCGGGGAGTTATTTACTCCCCGGCTATTTTGTTGCTCATCCCGCCTCCAGATTGCCTGTTTAAACACAACAAGGACTTCCCACATGAGAAGTCCTTGTCGATATTGGTAGCGGCGGCAGGATTCGAACCTGCGACCTTCGGGTTATGAGCCCGACGAGCTGCCACTGCTCCACGCCGCGCCGTCGCTGAGAAGAGTATTAGTCAGGGTGCATGGACCTTGTCTCCCAGGGCCGAGGCCCCAGTACCCGCGGCGCTGCCACGTTTCACGGCCCGGTTCGGGATGGGACGGGGTGGGTCCGTGGCGCTCCGCACACACCCAAACGCTGTGCCCTCGCTCAGCACGGATGCTGCACCTCACCAGGTGCCTACCAGTGCGCAATCTCTCGTCATCCTCGTCGTCGTTTGTGCCTTGCGTCAGCCCGCGCGCCGCGCGCCTGCCGAAGATTCCAGGGACCAGGCAAGCCCTCGCGCGTCAGTGCGCGTCCGCTCCACCCGTCACCGGGCGTCCACGG
>DASUTC010000150.1 GCA_036374795.1 Herpetosiphonaceae bacterium | reverse complement strand
ACCTGACCGACAGCGTGAACATGATGGCCGGCAACCTCACCGCCCAGGTGCGCGGTATCGCGCGGGTGGTGACGGCGGTGGCGAACGGCGATCTCAAACGCAAGCTGGAGCTGGAGGCCAAAGGCGAGATCGCGACGCTGGCCGACACGATCAACGAGATGACCGACACGCTGGCAACCTTCGCCGATCAGGTGACGACCGTGGCGCGCGAGGTCGGTATCGAGGGCAAGCTCGGCGGCCAAGCCAAAGTGCCGGGCGCGTCCGGCACGTGGCGCGATCTGACCGACAACGTGAACCAGCTCGCGGCCAACCTGACCACCCAGATCCGCACGATCGCCGAGATCGCGACCGCCGTGACCAAGGGCGATCTGACCCGCTCGATCGATGTCGAGGCGCAGGGCGAAGTGGCGGAGCTGAAAGACAACATCAACCAGATGATCGCCAACCTGCGCGACACCACGCAGAAGAACACCGAGCAGGACTGGCTCAAGACCAACCTGGCGCGCTTCACGCGCATGCTCCAGGGCCAGCGCGATCTCCAGACCGTCTCGAAGCAGATCCTCTCCGAGCTTGCGCCGCTGGTCTATGCGCAGCACGGCGTCTTCTACATCATGGACGGTGACAGCGAGCAGCAGATGCTCAAGCTGCTGAGCAGCTACGCCTACCGCGAGCGCAAAAACCTTGCCAACCGCTTCCACCTGGGCGAGAGCCTGGTCGGGCAGGCGGCGCTCGAGAAAGATCGCATCCTGCTGACCGAGGTACCTACCGATTACGTCAAGATCAACTCCGGCCTGGGCGAGGCCACGCCGATGAACATCGTCGTGCTGCCCGTGCTCTTCGAGAGCGAGGTCAAGGCCGTGATCGAGCTGGCCTCGTTCCATCGCTTCAACGAGACGCATCTGGCCTTCCTCGACCAACTGACCGAGAGCATCGCGATCGTGCTGAACACGATCGAGGCCAGCATGCGCCAGGAGGAGCTGCTCAAACAGTCGCAATCGCTGGCGGAAGAGCTGCAAGGCCAGCAGCGCGAGCTGACCGAGACGAACCGGCGGCTGGAGCAGCAGGCCAAGTCGCTTCAGGCGTCCGAGGAGCTGCTCAAGCAGCAGCGCGAGCAGTTGCAGCAGACCAACGAGGAGCTCGAAGAGAAGGCCGAGCTGCTGGCCGCGCAAAACACCGAGGTCGAGCGCAAGAACCGCGAGATCGAGCAGGCGCGACAGGCGCTCGAAGAGAAGGCCGAGCAGCTGGCGCTCTCGTCCAAGTATAAGTCGGAGTTCGTGGCGAATATGTCGCACGAGCTGCGCACGCCGCTCAATAGCCTGCTAATCCTGTCGAAGCTGCTCGCGGACAACAGCGAGGGCAACCTGACGGAGAAGCAGGTCGAGTTCGCCAACACGATCTACGCGGCAGGCTCCGATCTGCTCGGCCTGATCAACGACATCCTCGACCTCGCCAAGATCGAGTCGGGGACGATGGGCATCGAGATCAGCACGGTGCTCTTCGACGAGGTGCGCAACGAGATCGATCGGACCTTCCGCCAGGTGGCGATGGACAAAGATCTGGCCTTTGCCGTCGAACTGGCCGAGGACCTGCCGCGCAACCTGCACACCGACGGCAAGCGCTTGCAGCAGGTCTTGCGCAATCTGCTGTCGAACGCCTTCAAGTTCACCGAGCAGGGCGAGGTGACACTGCACATCGCGGCCATGAAACAGGGCTGGAGCATCGATAACGAGACGCTCAACCGCGCCGAGGTGGTGATCGGCTTTGCGGTCAGCGACACCGGCATCGGCATCGCGCCCGACAAGCAAAAGATTATCTTCGAGGCGTTCCAGCAAGCCGACGGCACCACCAGCCGCAAATACGGCGGTACCGGCCTGGGCCTCTCGATCAGCCGCGAGATCGCCCATCTGCTCGGCGGCGAGATCAAGCTGACCAGCCAGCCGGGCCAGGGCAGTACCTTCACGCTCTACCTGCCGCAGGTCTATCCAACCGTGCCGCTCACGCCCGAAGAGGATCGTGCCCGCTGGAGCACGCCCGGCATCATCGACCTGGGCACGATCACCAGGGGCGACGGCAACGGCAGCGGCACGGCGGCGCTAACGATTCCAGAGGTTGAGATCGATCCGACGCTGCTGGTGCAAAACGAGGTCCACGACGACCGCGAGAACATCCAGCCGGGCGATCGGGTGCTGCTGATCATCGAGGACGATATGCCCTTCGCGCGGATTCTGCTCGATCTGGCGCGCGAGAAAGGCTTCAAGGGTCTTGTCGCGCTGCGGGGCGACGCCGGGCTGCTCATGGCGCGGCGCTGGAAGCCCGACGCGATCACGCTCGACCTTCAACTGCCGATCATCGACGGCTGGAACGTGCTCGACCGGCTCAAGCACGATCCGGGGACGCGGCACATCCCGGTGCATATCATCTCGGTGATGGATGGCCGCCACCGGGGCATGCACCAGGGCGCAATCGCCTATCTCCAGAAGCCGGTGACAAAGGATGCGCTGGATACCGCGCTTGCCAACATCAAGCGCTTCGTCGAGCGCGGCGTCAAGAACCTGCTGGTCGTCGAGGACGACGAGGTGCAGCGCATGAGCATCGTCGAGCTGATCGGCGAGGGCGATGTGCGTACGACCGCCGTCGGCACCGCCTCGGAGGCACTCACGGCGATCGAGGCCGAGCAGTTCGACTGTATGGTGCTGGACCTGGGCCTGCCCGACATGAGCGGCGTCGAGCTGATCGAGCGACTGAAGCAATCAGGCCGCATCGAGGAGCTACCGATCATCGTTTATACAGCTAAAGACCTGACCAAGCAGGAAGAAACCGAGCTGCGGCGCGTCGCGGAGACGATCATCGTCAAGGATGTGAGCTCGATGGAGCGGCTGCTCGACGAAACCGCGCTCTTCCTCCACCGGGTCGAGGCCAACCTGCCCCAGGCCAAGCGGCGTATGCTGGAGCAGGTTCACAAGAGCGATCCGGTGCTGGTCGGCAAGAAGGTGCTGATCATCGACGACGATATTCGCAACATCTTCGCGCTGACCAGCGTGCTGGAGCGGCAGAAGATGCACGTGGTGTACGCCGAGAACGGACGCGACGGCATCGAGATGTTGCAGCAGACGCCTGAGATCGATGTGGTGCTGCTCGACATCATGATGCCGGAGATGGACGGCTACGAGACGGCACGGTCGATCCGCGAGCGCGAGCAGTTCAAAACGCTGCCGATCATCGCGCTGACGGCCAAGGCGATGAAGGGCGACCGCGAGAAATGTATCGAGGCGGGCGCGTCCGACTATATCACCAAGCCGGTCGATACCGAGCAGTTGCTATCGCTGCTGCGCGTCTGGCTCTACAGCTAGTGCGCTGTCGGGCCGGGGGTGTGGGACGAAAGAACAAAGAACATGGGAGAGACGAGAGCGCAGCGTTGAACGTTGAACTCGAACCCTGGAACACAGGGGAGGTGTTGGGGACGGTTCCCAACCATCTCCCATGCTGATTCAGCACGGGCGTGGAAGTTGCAAGGGAGTGCGGTGTAGCCTGGCTGCGCCGCGCCCTTGTGTGTACATATTCCGTCAGACTGGGGGTTATCTTGCCCGTCACGAAGCAGGAGTACGATGATCCACTCGCAAGCACGACCCGCGATCAGGCAATAAGTATGCCTGGGACGAATCACGAGCTTGAAGATATTGAGATCGAGCTGCTGCTTGAGGGCGTAGCGCGCTACTACGGCTACGATTTTCGCAACTATGCGCTGGCGTCGCTCAAGCGTCGGATCTGGAACACCATGCGCGCGGAGCAGATCAAAAGCGTATCTGCCTTACAGGATCGCGTGCTGCACGACCCGGCATGTATGGAGCGATTCCTGCTGGCGCTGACGGTCAACGTCACAGCGATGTACCGCGATCCGAACTTTTACCTGGCCTTTCGCACCAAGGTCGTCCCGCTGCTGCGCACGTATCCGTTCATTCGGATCTGGCACGCGGGATGCTCAACCGGCGAAGAAGTGTACTCAATGGCTATTTTGCTCTACGAGGCCGGGCTGTATGATCGGTGTCGGATCTATGCGACCGATATGAACGCGGCGGTGCTGAGCAAGGCCAAAGACGGCATTTTTCCGCTGGTCAAGATGCAGGAGTATACCGGCAATTACCTGCGGGCAGGCGGGACGCAATCGTTTTCGCAATATTACACGGCGGCCTACGAGCACGCGATCTTTCGGCCATGGCTCAGAGATCGGATCACGTTCTCCCAGCATAACCTGGCGACGGACGGCTCGTTCAACGAGTTCAATGTCGTGATGTGCCGCAACGTGATGATCTATTTCAACAAGACGCTCCAGGAGCATGTGCATCATCTGCTGTACGAGAGCCTGAGCATGTTCGGCGTTTTGGGCCTGGGTCATGCCGAGTCGCTGAAGTTCACACCGCACGAGCAGCACTATGCGGAGATCGTCGGCGGCGAGCGCTTATATCGGAGAATTGCGTAGTGACGTTCGAGTTGATTGTGATCGGCGCATCGCTTGGTGGGCTCCACGCGCTGTGTACGCTGCTTGGCGGCTTGCCGGGTAGCTTTGCCGTGCCGCTGGCGGTGGTACAGCATCGGCACAAAGACTCCGATAACACGCTGCGCGAGGTACTAGGTCGTGCAAGCGGCCTACCCGTGTACGAGGTCGTCGACAAGCAGGGGATCATCGGCGGGGCGGTCTATCTTGGGCCAGCCGACTATCACCTGCTGATCGACCAGGAGGGCTTCGCGCTCTCGACCGACGCTCCCGTGCTCCATGCGCGGCCATCGATCGACGTGCTCTTCGAGTCGGCGGCGGATGCGTACGGGCCGCGCGTGATCGGCCTGATTCTCACGGGCGCGAGCGCCGACGGCGCGGAAGGACTGGCGGCGATCAAGGCGCGCGGCGGCTGCACGATCGTACAAGAGCCTGCTACCGCCGAGTGCCGCGTGATGCCGGAGGCCGCGCTGGCCCAGACCAGGGCCGATCATGTGGTGCCGCTGCCGCTGATCGCCCCGCTGCTGATTCAGCTATGTCATATCGTCCCGAAGGTAGGAACATGATTTCTGAAGATGCCGTTAACATCCTGCTGGTGGATGATCGGACCGAGAACCTGCTGGCGCTGGAGTCGATCCTGGGCGACCTCGGACACAACCTGGTGATGGCCCAATCCGGCATGGAGGCGCTCAAGTACCTGCTGCAACAAGATTTCGCGGTTATTCTGCTCGACGTGCAGATGCCGGGTCTAGACGGCTTCGAAACGGCGGAGCTGATCCGAGGACGCGAGCGCTCGCAGCATACGCCGATTATTTTTCTCACCGCGCTGGACCGCAGCGACGCGCGTATGTTCAAAGGCTACTCGGTCGGCGCGGTCGACTTTTTGTTCAAGCCGTTCATGCCCGATATTCTGCGCTCCAAGGTCGCGGTCTTTGTCGATCTGTTCCGCAAAACGCTGACGGTCCAGCGCCAGGCGGAAGAGCTTGAGCAGCGGGTGCGCGAGCGAACCGCCGATCTCAGCAAGGCCAACGAGGCGCTCCACGCCGAGATCGCCGAGCGGAAGCGCGCCGAGACGGCTCTGCAATTTCTGGCCGAGGCCAGTCGGCTGCTCTCCAACTCGCTGGACTACGAGACGACGCTGCAAAGCGTAGCGCAGCTCAGCGTGCCGATCCTGGCCGACTGGTGCGCCGTCGATATTTTGCAAGACGATCAGACGATTCGTGAGCTGGTGGCGCATGTCGATCCGTCCAAGCTCGACATGACGCGCGCGGCGCGCTTCCGGTATCCGATTCATGCCGATGCACAGCACGGCGTGCCGCATGTGCTGCATACGGGCCAGCCGGAGTTGCGCACGCAGGTCGACGACAGCCTGCTCACGGTGATCGCCCGCGACGACGAGCATCTCCGGCTGCTGCGGTCGCTCAACTTCCGCTCGTATATGTGCGTTCCGCTGCAAGCGCGGGGCCGCACCCTGGGTGCCGTCACCTTCGTCACCTCCGACTCACAGCGCTCCTACGGCCCCACCGATCTGCGTCTGGCGGAAGACCTGGCGCGCCGTGCCGCGCTTGCCGTGGACAATGCCCGGCTCTACCGCGAGGCGCAGGAGGCGATCATGACTCGCGATGAGTTTCTCTCGATCGCCTCCCACGAGCTGAAAACGCCGCTCACATCGCTGCAACTTCAGGTGCAGACGCTGCTGCGCACGATCAAAAAGGGCGGTTATGGCAGGCTGAGCCCGGAGCGGCTGGTGCAGAAGCTTGAGCTAGCCGATCAGCAGACCGAGCGGCTGGCGGCGCTGATCAATGAGCTGCTGGACGTGGCGCGTATTCGCAGCGGACGGATCGACATGCAGCTCGAAGAGATCGATCTGGCCCTGATCATCCGCGATGTTGTGCTGCGCTCCGAGGAGCAGCTAGCCCAGGTCGGCTGTCAGGTGCAGATCATCGGCGATCGGCAGGCGTGCGTGTACGGCGATCGGTCGCGCCTGGAGCAGGTTGTTACCAACCTCCTGTCGAACGCGATGAAGTACGGATCGGGCAAGCCGATCGAGATTACCGTAACCAGTGATGCCGACAACGTCCATCTGGCTGTGCGCGACGAGGGTATCGGCATCGCGCCGGAGCATCTTGAGCGGATCTTCGTGCGCTTTGAGCGAGCGGTTTCATCCGATAACTTCGGCGGCCTGGGCCTGGGACTCTACATCGTGCGCCAGATCGTTGAGTCGCTGGACGGGACGATCCGCGTCGCCAGCGAGCCAGGAAGCGGCTCGACCTTCACGGTTTCGCTGCCGCGCCTGAGCCGCGAGCGCACCGAGCAGCCTGGCAACGGCGCGGCGGCTGATTCAGACGTACCCGCGATGCTGCACAGCAAGCAGGGTACGGAGGCATAGATGATGCTTATCATGCGAGCAAGACGTTAGCGGCGTGTACTCGATCGACCGGTAGAGGGCCGAGCAGTAACATTCGACGTAGCGAAAGGCTTTGCTCCATGATAGGCAGGCAGGCAGCGCCAGATATTTTGATCGTTGAGGACGAGTTCGTTATTCGCGAGACGCTGACTGAGTTTCTGGAAGAAGAGGGCTATACCGTCGCTGGTGCGGCAAACGGCCAGGAGGCGCTCTCCTATCTTCGTAGCTCCCAGCCGCCAGCGCTGATTCTGCTCGATCTGATGATGCCGGTGATGAATGGAATACAATTCCTGACCGAGCAGCAGCGCGATCCCAGCCTGGCCTTGATCCCGGTGGTGCTGCTGTCGGCGGATCGCCACAGCCAGGATAAAGTGCTGTGCAGCGGGCCGATCGAGTACCTTGAAAAGCCGGTCCACCTGACCAGCCTGCTCGATACCGTGGAGCGCTACTGCGATCCGGCGCCCTAGGAGCAAGCACCGAGGAAGAACAAAGCACCAGGAGAGACGAGAGCTTAACGTTGAACCTCGAACTCGAACCTGGAAAAACGAAGCAGCCCTCCCCGCATATAGTGCGGGCGAGGGCTGGCGTTCCCTGATGCGTATTCCAGCAGTAATGCCCCTAGACCGAAAGCTCCAGCGCTAGCTCGTCGATCGGCTCCGGCTCATACGTCGGCACCGCCGTCGGCGCGTAGCGCGCGGCAGTTGAGATCATCGGCGCGAGCAGCCGTTGCAGCGCCATCACATGGCTGCACGTTCCCCAGGATTGGAAAAAATTGCAATCACAGGTCCATGTATCGCCGTCGAGAACGATGATGTGATCGTCGGCGCCATGAAACCGCCCCTGGAAGCCGGATATCGTGAGCCGCTCCGGTTCCTGGGCGTACCGTTTCGCCTTTTCGATTTTGTTGATCATATCCGAGTGCATGTCGGACGCTCCTTGTGTTTGCCGTAGAACAATCCGGTTATCGGTGTGGCGCTCCGCCGCGCTTGAAGGAATCGAACCAGTTTCAGGTATACCTCTATGGCGGTATCGAGATCGAGGAGAAACGTTCTCATGTCGTACATATTTCTCCATTCGCTCATGCAGCCGCCAGCGCCGCCAGCCTCCTGCGCTAAATAATACGTGAAGAAACCTACACCGCGCAAGGCCGCTTGTTTCCTCAGCGCCTCCCCCGCCGATCTACAATCGACGTGCGAAGCATGCAGCCGGTCGTACCGGCGAGCACCTCATCCACGCGCACGTGCCCAGAGCTAGCGCTCATACGCCGACGCCGACTAGATCAGGAGGCTCCGATGACTCCATACTATTTTATCAGCTATTCTAGCGCAGACGCGCAAGATTTTGCCCTCCAGCTCGCCGATGCCCTAGAGGCCGGGCCGCCGTCGATCCCGGTCTGGCTCGATAAGCGCGATATTCCGCGGGGCTTTGACTGGGATACCGAGATCGCCAAGGCGATCACGACCTGCGCGGGCGTGCTCTTCGTCATGACTCAGGACAGCGTTGAAAACCAGTCGATCTGTAAAAACGAGTGGGGCCGCGCGCTCAGATATAAAAAGCCGGTGATTCCGCTGCTGCTCCACCGCAATCTCGAGCCGCCGTTTCGTCTTGAGCACCGGCAGTATATCGACTTCACCGGCTCGTTCGAGCAAGGACTGGCTACGCTCCACCAGCATCTCCGCTGGCTGAACTCGCCCGAAGGCGTGCTGCATACGCTGAAGGATCGGCTAGAAGACGCGCAGCGCGACCTGCGCCGGGAGACTGATCCAAACCAGCAGGCGCGTATCCGGGCCGAGATCGACCAGTTGCAGCAGCAGATCGCCGAGCCAGGAGGGCCAGCGCCATCCAATCAACATGCGACTCAGCCGCCAGCAAGCGTGAAACCGCCCAAGACACGCCGCCCCGTCTGTCCAGTCATCAACCCGCCGCCGACGACCGCGCCGCGCCATTTTCAGAATCGTTACGTCGAGATGGGCATCATCCGCGATTTCCTCACCGACGAGTCGCAGCGCCTGATGATCATCAGCGGGCGCGTTGGCGCGGGCAAAACCACGCTGATCTGCCGCCTGCTCAAGCAGCTTGAAAGCGGAGAGCTGCCCTACGATCTCGGACCGCTCGATGTAGACGGCATTATCTATCTGAGCAACACCGGCTCGTATCGCGTGAACGTGCCGAACCTTTACACCAACCTGTGCAAGCTTCTGCCGCGTGCAACCGCGCGTCAGTTGGAGACTTTCTATAAACAGCCGCAGGCTAGCACCGCCGCCAAGTTCGAGATGCTGCTGGAGATGTTCCCGACAGGCCGCAGGGTGCTGCTGCTGGATAACCTGGAAACGCTGCTCGATCCCGAAACCTTTGCGATCCGCGATCCTGAGCTGGACGAGGCGCTCCGGACGATCCTGACCTGCCCACAGCACGGGGTCAAAGTCATTCTCACCACCAGCATCATCCCACGCGCCCTGACGCTGGTGCAGCCGGGCCGTCAGAAGTCGCTGGAGCTGGACCAGGGCCTGAAGTCGCCCGATGCCGAAAATATTTTGCGCGTCATGGATGCGGATGGCACGCTGGGCCTGCGCGACGCACCGCCCGAACTGCTGGCCGAGGCGCGCGAGCGAACCGGCGGCTATCCACGCGCGCTGGAGGCGCTCTATGCGATCCTCGCCGCCGACCGCGATACCTCGCTGCGTGATCTTCTCACCGATACCGCGCACGTCATGCCCGAATACGTCGTCAAGGAGTTGGTCGAAGAGGCGTTCAACCGGCTCGATCCGCGCACGCAGCAGGTAATGCAGGCATTGGCAATCTATGGCCGTCCGGTGCGGACCGAGGCTGTAGATTATCTGCTGCAACCCTCGCAGCCGGGCGGCAACAGCGCGCCGATCCTGAGCAGGCTTGTGACGATGAGGCTGGTGCGCAAGGAGGCCAGACGCTACTACCTGCATCCCGTGGACCGCGAGTATGCGCTGAGCCGCATTCCCCAGGGCACGCCCGCCGATGCGCAGACGACCGCGCCGACCGTTACCCAGTACGCGCTGCTGCATCGCGCGGCGGACTACTTCCAGCAGATGCGCACGCCCGAAACAGCCTGGAAGACAATTGATGATCTCGCGCCGCAGCTTGCCGAGTTCGAGCTGCGCTGCGCCGCGCACGAGTACGATACTGCAGCGGGTGTGCTGCTGGACGCTCCAGTCTCGAAGCGGCTGTTGGCCTGGGGCCACTATCGCAAGCTGATCACGCTGCACGAGCGGCTCCAGGGCAAGCTCGACGATCCGCAGATCCGACAGCAGAACATCGGCCATCTCGGCAACGCCTACTACAGGATCGCGCAGTATCAGCAGGCGCTCGCCTGCTACCAGCAGGCTATCGATCTGGCACATGGCAGCGCGGATCGGCAGAGCGAAGGGCGCTGGCTGAACAACATCGGCGCGTGCTATGCCGCACGCGGCCAGATCGACCAGGCGATCACCGCCTACAAGCAGGCGCTAGAGATGTTCAGCGACAACGACGAGCGGCATATGCTGCCGCTCGTTCTGAGCAATCTGTGCAATCGCTACACCGAGCTGGGCCAGACCGCTACAGCCCTGACGTATGGCCGACAATCGCTCAACGCCGCTGAGCAGAACGATCCGAGCGGCAGGGCGGGGGCGCTGGGTAGCCTGGGCTATGCCTACGCCGAGCAGGGCAGCTTGACGCAGGCCCTTGACTACTACCACCAGGCCCTAGAGATCGCGCGCGCGCTCGGCGCGAGGCAGACCGAAAGCGAATTGTTGGGCAATCTGGGCAATTCGTATGTCAAACTGGGACGGAGCGACCAGGCGCTCAGCTCGTTCGAGGAGGCCCTGGCAATCGCCCGCGAGATCGGTGCCCGCGATTTCGAGGCGACCTGGCTGACCAGCATGAGCAATGCCTGCGGCAACCTGGGCAAGACCGATCAGGCGATTGACTACTGCCGCCAGTCGTCGACGATTGTCCACGAGATCGGGAATCGCTTTATCGAGGCGTTCCATCACAAGACGCTGGCGGAGGTTCTGATCGACACGCACAGCTATGCCGAGGCGATTCAGTACAGCCTGGAAACCGTGCAGATCGGGCTAGAGATTAAAAATCCGCTCTTCGGCAGCTCCGGCCACGGGCGCGTGGCGCTCGCGCAGCTCTACTCCGGTGATCTGCCAGCGGCGCGCGCGGCGGCGGAGGCGGCGCGGCAGTACGATTCGATCCAGCATAACCACTACGTGCTGGCTCTGCTGGGCCTGATCGCGCTGCGCCAGGGCGAGGTCGAGGCGGCGCGATCGGCGTTTGCCAGCGCTGTGGAGCAGGCCGACGTCCTGCTCAGCCGCACGGCGCAGCTCTACAAGGTGCTGGACAGCAAGGCCCTGGCGCTGTGCGGCCTGGCGCTCTGCGAAGGATCGCAGCATCTACCCCCGGCGCTGGCAGCGTATCGCGCGGCGCGGGCGATCTGCCAGGAGCCCGGCGTCGTCAGTCGCGTGCTGGCACTCTTCGACGCGCTGGCAGTTGCCGATCCGACGGGAATGCTGGCAGAGGTGAGCGCGGTGGCAGGCGGCACCATATCACCGCCCAGTCTGCCCGACGACCTGGAGAAGGTTGCCGCCGAGCGCGTGGTCTAAGCCCGACGACCTGGCTATCCCGCGATCGGAGCGGCGATCTGGCGGAGAATCGAGGATTTTTGCAGCGTCGATACAGCCTTTGGCAGTTGTCTACCTGGACGGTACAGCGCTGATAGCTGTAGGCTCTCCCTATCGCATGGCTTATATCCACCGCGACTTCGTAGCACGGCCATACGTGACGACGCGCGCTACTGGCTTAGCCTGATCGGAGGAGGCTCATGGAAGCGCTCTTTATTATTCTGATTATCGTCGTGCTGGTGTTTATCAGCCGCACGAATCGGCTTGCTGAAAAGGTTGCCGGGCTTGAGCAGCGGCTCGATCAGATCGCGCCCGCTGCCGCGCCGCCGCTCAGCGCTCCCGCGCACGGTCCAGCAATCCGGCAGCCAGCGGCAGGCCATGCCGTGCCGGTCGCACCGCTCAGCCCGCAGGCAGCACCATCCATGCCTGCCCACGGACCGATACCCGCGCCGCCGGCAGCGGCGCGCGCGCCAATTCCGGCGACGAACATACCACAGCCGCCCGCTGCACCTGCGGTAGTCTCCCGCACACGCGAAGAGTGGGAGCTGCTGGTCGGCGGCAAGCTGCTCAACCGGATCGGCGCGTTCGCCCTGGTGATCGGCGTCGGCTTCTTCCTCAAGTATGCCTTCGACAACAACTGGATTACCGAGACAATGCGCGTAGTCATCGGCCTGCTCGTCGGCGCTGGTCTGCTGGTCGGCGGCGAGCGCGCGAAGAACAAGCGATTGGAGATCTTCGCGCAAGGGCTGGTCGGCGCTGGCCTGGCAATCCTCTATCTCTCGGTGTACGCCTCCTACAACTTCTACCAGCTCGTGGCGCAGCCGGTAGCCCTCGGCGCGATGTCGCTGGTGACGATCGTGGCCTTTATCCAGGCGCTGCGCTACAACGCCCTGGCGATCTCGCTGCTCGGCTGGGCGGGCGGATTCCTGACGCCCTTCCTGCTGGCGACCGATCAACCCAGCGCGGTGGGTCTGTTCTCCTACATCCTGCTGCTCGACATCGGTCTACTGGCCGTGGTCTTCAGGCGCGACTCCTGGGTGCTGCTTGAGTTCCTGACGCGCGGCGCGACCTATGTGGTCTATGCGCTGTGGTACCTCAACGCGTACACATCGGCGCAGTTTGGCGTGGCCGTGCTCTTCATCTCGCTCTTCTGGGGCATCTTCTATCTGCTGCATGTGGCGCAGGTATTGCGAAAAGGCACGGACCTGATCGAACTCCGCCATCTTGCGGCGGTGGTCAACACGATCATGTTCTACGTGGTCCTGTACAGCCTGGTCAACCCGCTCTATCCGGGCTGGATCGGCGGCGTGACCCTGGCGCTGGGCGCAGTCTACTTTGGCACGGCGCTGCTCTTTATGTGGCGACAGCCGGATCAGACATACGTCCACGGGCAGTACACCCTGACCGCGATTGCCGCGCTGGTGCTGGCGACGGCGCTCCAGCTTGCGGCCTTTCCCACGGTCATCGGCTGGGCGCTCGAAGCGCTGGCGCTGGTCTGGTGCGGGCAGCGCTTCAAGCTGGACTACGTGCGCTATTCCGCACTGGGCATCTTCGTCCTGGCGCTGCTTCAGCTGACGAGCACCCCCGGCGCGGCGGCCTACATCCCGATCGACACATTCACGCCGCTGCTCAACCAGCGCGCGCTGGCCTTCGCGGTGCTCTCGCTGACGCTTGCGGCGAGCACGCTGCTCTTCCACGACCGGACCAGGCAGAGC
This sequence comes from Herpetosiphonaceae bacterium, assembly GCA_036374795.1. Lineage (NCBI taxonomy): Bacteria > Bacillati > Chloroflexota > Chloroflexia > Herpetosiphonales > Herpetosiphonaceae > Herpetosiphonaceae bacterium. Next base: position 10,613 of record DASUTC010000150.1, on the reverse strand, counting down.
GAGAAGGATATTCCGGCGATCCTGCATGTCGGTTGGTCGGTGGTGCTGCTAGGGCTGCTGACTGTCGAAACCAACGACGTGTTCCGCTATCTGCTGTACACCGCAACGGGCGATTGGGCGGCCTTCCTGCGCTACCTGCGCCCGCTGACGATCGGCGTGCTGTGGATCGCCTACTCGCTGCCGCTGGTCTGGGCCGGAGTCAAGAGCACGGCGCGGTCGCTGATGTACGTCGGCGTCGGCGCGGCGCTAGTCGCGGTCGCAATCGTGGCGCTCTTCGGCTTCTTCTTTGCTCCGATCGAGCAGTTCCGCATCGTGCTCAACGTGCGTGTCGCCGCGTTCGCGCTGCTGATCGGCGGCCTCTGGCTGCACGCGCGCTGGATCGGCTACCGGCCACAGCTTCACCTACCAGCACTGTGGTACGCACTCGTCGCGCTGCTGATCTTCAAGCTGATCACTGTCGAAACCAGGGATGTCTTTGGCCGCGCGATCACGCTGGCGGTCGCCGAGAACGCCTGGACGACGCTGAACCGGCTGCAAAATCTCCAGCAGCTTGCGATTTCGGGCGTGTGGCTGATCTATGCCTCGACGCTGATCGGCCTGGGCTTCTGGCGTCGCGTCCCGGCGCTGCGCATCGGCGCGATCCTGCTGGCGGGTATCACCATTCTCAAGATCTTTGTCTACGATCTCGCCTTCCTTGAGACGCTGTACCGCATCTTCTCCTTCATCGGGCTGGGCCTGATCCTGCTGGGCGTTTCCTACCTCTACCAGCGCTACAAGGCGGTGATCTTCGGCCAGTCCTTGCAGCACACTCCGGTGTGATCGCAGGACCTCATCCCGTCGATCACGCGCCACCCCTCTCCCGCTGCGACAGGAGAGGGGGTTTTTCGCGGCGCAATCGCAGTTGCCCTGCCTGGACGCCGATGCTACAATTCGGCTAACGCACATCCGAAAGGCGATCCATGGCAGCGCACCACTTCATCAGCTACTCCTCGGTTGACGCGCAAGAGTTCGCGCTCGAACTGGCCGACAAACTGGTCGGCGGCGATCCTTCGTTCACGATCTGGCTCGACAAGCGCGAGCTGCAGGCGGGCGACGCCTGGGACCAGCAGATCGTCGAGGCGATCCGCGATTGCGAAAGCCTGATCTTCGTGATGACGCCCGACAGCGTTGCGGAGAACTCGGTCTGTAAGCAGGAGTGGACCCGCGCGCTGCGCTATAAAAAGCCGGTCATCCCCGTGCTGCTCGATCCCCAGGCCGAGATGCCGTTTCGTCTTGAGCCGCGCCAGCACATCGACTTCACGGAGTCGTTCGATCGCGGCCTGGCAAAGCTGCGCAGCCGACTTAAGGAGTTCGGCACGCCCAGGGGCAAGCTGCGCGCGCTCACCGATCGGCTGGCGGATGCCGAGCGCGACCTGCGCCGCGCCGCTGATCCGGTTCAGCAATCACGCATCCGCGAGGAGATCGCGCTGCTCAAGCAGGACATCGACCGGCAGCGCAAGCTGGTGGAAGAGCCCGAAAAGGTCGCCAAGCGCACCAAGATCGACATCGAGCGCCAGCTGGATCGCGAGCGCTTCCCGGAGCAGCAGGTGATCCGCCAGACCGCCAACCAGACCAAGATCATCAACCTGCCGCCGGGCGTCGCCCCCGATTACTTCCAGGGACGCCACGCCGAGACGCAGCGCATCGGCAGCTTCCTGCGCGACGACGCCAGCCGTCTGCTGACGGTGATCGGGCGCGGCGGCGTGGGCAAGACCACGATGGTCTGCCGCGTGCTCAAGGCGCTGGAGAGCGGCCACCTGCCCAACGACGGCGGCGCGCTCGATGTGGACGGCATCATCTATCTGAGCATGATCGGCTCGCGGCAGGTGAACCTTCACAACCTGTTCACCGATCTGTCCAAGCTGCTGCCGGAGGATGTCGCCGCGCCGCTCGAAGCGTTCTACCGCAACCCGCGCATCAGCACCGAAGTCAAGATGGCCCAGCTGCTCGATCACTTCACGACGGGCCGCACGGTGGTGCTGCTGGATAACCTCGAAAACCTGATCGACGCCGAGACGCAGCGTATCACCGACACGGAGCTTGACGAGGCGCTGTACGCGCTGCTCAAGCTGCCGCCGCATACGGTCAAGGTGATCGTCACCAGCCGCATCGCGCCCCGCGCGCTGACGCTCTTCGAGCCCGGACGGCAAACGCCGCTGCCGCTGGATGAGGGATTGCCCGCGCCCTACGCCGAAAACCTGCTGCGGCGCAGAGACGCCGACGGCAAGGTTGGGCTGCGCGACGCTCCCGATGAGCTGCTAGGTCGGGCGCGCGAGCGGACACAGGGCTATCCCCGCGCGCTGGAGGCGCTCTTCGCGATCCTGGCCGCCGACCGCGATACCTCGCTGCACGAGATACTGGACGATACCACGAATCTGCTGCCCGAAAACGTGATCGAGGCGCTGGTCGGCGAGGCGTTCAGCCGTCTCGACCCCACCGCCCAGCAGGTGATGCAGGCGCTAGCGGTGTACAATCGGCCCGTCACGCCCAACGCCGTGGACTCGATGCTTCAGCCGTACGTCGCCAACATCAAAAGCGACACCGTGCTCAAGCGGCTGGTCAATATGCAGTTTGCCCGCAAGCAGAGCGAGCGCTACTACCTGCACCCCGTCGATCGCAAATACGCCTTCGATCGCATCCCACGCGGCGAGGTAGAAGACCGCAGCGCGAGAGGCGCGCCGCGCTACACCCAGTTTGCCTTGCTCCATCGCGGCGCGGAGTATTTCAAGCAGGCGCGCAAGCCGGAGAAGAACTGGAAGACGCTGGCGGATCTTGAGCCGCAGCTGGCCGAGTTCGAGCTACGCTATGCAGGCGAGGATTATGAGGTGGCGGCGGGGGTGCTGCTGGTGATCGACTATCACTTAGGTTTATGGGGGCAGAATCGCTTAATAGTTGAACTTCACGAGCGCCTGCTAGATAACCTCAGTGATTATCGCTTAGTCCAGTTCAGTACAGATAGTCTTGGGAGGGGTTATCTGGCTTTAGGGCAATATGATCCGGCTATTGCTTGCCATCAACGGTCATTGTCTCTAGCCGTCGCACATAAAGATAAATCGGGTGAAGGTCTGAGCCTTGGTAGTATCGGTGTTTATTGGTTCGAGCAAGGACAGCCTATTCGTGCAATGAAACATCTCAAGGAAGCGCTAAATATAGCTCTTGAGACAAAAGATCAGCATGCAATCCTAACCAGACTCATGCGCTTGGGAGCGTGCTACAAAGAGGTCGGGCAAACAGCGCGTGCAATGGATCATTATGAGCAAGCGTTAGGTATTACGCGTAAGCTTAGAGCGGAGGAAGGTGAGAGTATCATTTTGTCGAACATAGGGCTGAGCAATGGCGATCTTGGGCAAACCGACCAAGCTGTTGCGTATTTCAAGCGAGCGCAAGCAATTGCCCAAAGAATCGGTGCTCATGTCCTCGAGGGTACTATTTTGGTGAATCAAGCAATTGTAGAGATAGACCTGGAACGCCATAACGAAGCGATGGAATACGCGGTTGAAAGTGCAAAAATCGCCAACGAAATCAGCAACCCCCGCCTCGCCAGCTACAGCTATCGCTTCCTCGCGCTTGCTCGATTCTACATGGGCGATCTCGTCGGAGCGCGTGAATCGGCTGAAACAGCGCTGCTGCACAACTCGCCGGAGCACAACCATAACGTCATGGCGCTGCTCGGCGTGATCGCGCTGCACCAGGGCGAGCGAGAGACGGCGCGCGAGAAGTTCAATGCCGCGCTGCAAGAGGCCAACCGGCTGCTCAGGCACACGCCGGAGCTGTACAAGGCGCTCGACACGAAGGCATTGGCGCTCTGCGGTCTGGCGCTGATCGAGGGCGCGCAGCATGTGCCAGCCGCAATCGAGGCGTACCGCGCCGCGCGAGCGATCAACAGCGACGCGGGCATCGTCGGGCGGGTGCTGCGGCTCTTCGACGCGCTGGCAAGCCAGGACGCGGCGGGCGTGCTGGCGGATGTGCGTCCGGCGGCAGGCGAGGTACCCGCCAGCGACTAGAGCGGCAGCGCCTCAAGCGCGGAGCGCACGCCCGCGCTGTCGGAGGTGTAGGCGTAGAGCTCCTGCACATTTCGTGGCGCGGCGATCGTAATCTTCAGCCCCGCGTCGATCGTCACAGCCTTGAGCGTGGTGGTCTTGCCCCGGCGCGGCGTGATCACCCCGATGATAATCTTGGTGACGCGCGGATCGTCGCGCAGCAGCTCCACCACCGGCACCGCCGCCGCGATCAGCGTGGTATGTCGTCCGTTGAACTTGGGGCCTTTCAGCAGCCCGCGTGTCTTATCCGCCACTGCGCTCCTCGTCCTTCCATCTCGCGCGCCGACATCCTGGGTTTGCCTGCACGCTATAATACATCGGTACCCGCGCGACAACTGCATGTCGTCGCGCCGATCTACCCGTATTGTACCCGCAGAGCCGATTCAGGAGGAGCGATGGCAACCACAGCATCAGCGATCATCGACGTAAGCGAGCGCGATTTTGCGACTGGCGTGCTCCAGCGCTCATCGAGCGTGCCGGTCGTCGTGGATTTTTGGGCGGCGTGGTGCGGCCCGTGTCGCGTGCTGGGACCCGTCTTGGAGCGCCTGGCAAACGAGATGGGCGGCGCGTTCATCCTCGCCAAGGTCGACGTCGATCGTAACCAGCGGCTGGCCGCCCAGTTTGGCGTCCAGGGCATTCCGGCGGTCAAAGCCTTCCGCGACGGCAAGGTCGTCGATGAGTTTACCGGCGCGCTGCCGGAGAGCCAGGTGCGCGCCTGGCTCAAAAAGCTCGTTCCCTCACAGTTCGATCAGCTTGTGGCGGCGGCGCAGGCACAGGAGCGGGCCGATCCCGACGCGGCAGCGGCGCTCTACCGCCAGGCGCTCCAGATCGATCCGGCCCACGGCAAGAGCCTGCTGGGCCTGGGGCGTATTCTGGCGCTGCAAGCCGATCCCCAGGCCGCCGATGTGCTACAGCAGATTCAGGCGGGGTTGCCTGAGCACGCCGCAGCCCAGGCAGTGCTGGCGCTCGCCGAGCTCCTGAGCGCCGCCGAGTCCACGCCCGAGGCAGCGCGGCAGCGCCTTGAGCGCAACCCAAATGACAGCGACGCGCGCTGGACCCTCGCGGCGCTGGCGGCGCGGAGCCAGCAGTGGGAAGAGGCATGCCAGCAGCTTTTGACGCTCGTGCAGCGCGACCGAGCCTTTCGGGACGACGGCGCGCGCCGGGTGCTGCTGGCGCTCTTCGCCGCGCTGGGCGAGCAAGACCCGCTGGCTGTGCGCTACCGGCGACAGCTTGCCAGCGTCCTATTTGGATGAGGGCCGACCCGCTGCGCTGGACGCCTACGCACAGTGAACGAGGGAGGACTGGTGCCGCACCAGCCTCCCTCGATCGCGATCAATCTTCGTCGAAAGACTTTGTGAAAATAGTATAAAATGTGCTACCCTACAGAGATACGCGCGTGCAATGCCTGGGAATGGCACTCGGCTTGCTAGATAGCGATGCACTAGATCGCTACACCTAAACGCAGGATAGAACACGATGGCGTCTGTGATGGTCGTCGACGATGAAGATGTGCTCGTAGAAATGATCGCGGCGCTGATCGAGGATTTGGGGTATCGGGCCATCATAGCCACCAACGGTCGTGAGGCCCTGGCGGCGCTGGAGGCAGAGCCGGAGCCTCCGCTTCTGGTCATCTCCGATGTGATGATGCCACAGATGAACGGCGTGGCTCTGGCGCAGGCGATCAAAACCAATCCCCGTTTTCAGCGCGTGCCGGTGGCGTTAATGAGCGCGGCGATACGGCCTCCCGCTAACTGCATCGCCGATCATTTTATTCACAAGCCGTTCGATCTCGATCGCATCGAACGTTTGATTGAGCAATATAATGGGCACGCCTAATCCGTGCCTCCTAACAACATGCACTAAAGGAGTAGGGCATGGCTGATCGGCAGCCGCAAGACACAGAAGAGCAACAGTCAAACCGCCATAGCCGCGACCTGAACAGCGCGGAGGTTTCCATCTCGCGCGGCAAGCTCAGCACCGGCCATGCCGCGATCGACCTCGTCTTAGGCGGCGGCATTCCGCGCGACTCGCTGTACGTGCTGACAGGGCCGCCCGGTGCGGGCAAGACGATCTTCGCGCAGCAGATCTCGTTCACCGCGGCAAAGGCCGGGCTGCGCGCGATTTACTTTACCAACGTCTCGGAGCCGCACGCGAAGATCGTCGAGCATATTCGCGGCTTCGACTTCTACCAGCCCGATCTGATTGGCGAGCGGATTCAGATCTACAATATCACCAGCCAGGTTCGGACCAAAGGCTTTAAGGAAACGCTCAACTTTATCGTCGATACGGTGCGCAGCGAAAAGGCCGATCTGGTGATCATCGACAGCTTTCGCGGCCTGAAGCATGTGCTTGAGATCAGCGTGCGGTCGCGCGGCGCGATCTTCGACGCGGCGGCCCAGCTCTCGATCCTGGGCTGCACCAGCATTCTGGTCGGCGAGTACACACCGGACGAGATCCAGACCGAGCCGGAGTTTGCGATTGCCGATGGGATCATCAACCTGGCGCAGGCGACCGAGGGCATGGCCGAGCGGCGGACCTTCCGGATCGGCAAGATGCGCGGCGTGCGCTACCTGAGCGGCGAGCATAGCTTCGAGATCGACCAATCCGGCATTCGGCTCTATCCGCGCCAGGAGTCGCTGACTCACGCGCCGAGCTACCGCGCCACCGAGGAGCGCGTCTCGACTGGCCTGCGCGATCTCGACGAGATGATGCACGGCGGGCCGATCCGCTCCAGCAGCACGCTGATCGTCGGCTCGGCGGGAGCCGGCAAAACGCTGCTGTCGCTGCACTTTCTGGCGGCGGGCGCGCAGGTCGGCGAGCGCGGGCTGCTGGTATCGTTTCAGGAAAATCCTGAGCAGTTGCGGATACGCGCCGAACAGTTCGGCATCGGCGGGTCGCTTGGGCTGGAGGACGGCCTGACCGAGGTGCTGGCGCTCTCGCCGGTTGAGCTGAACCTGGACGCAGCGGCCTATCGCATACGCGAGGCGGTGATCGCCCGCAATGTCCGGCACGTGGTGATCGACAGCGTGGCTGAGCTCGAGTTTGCCGTGCGCGATCCCGATCGCTTCGACGATTTTCTGGCATCGCTGGTAGGCTTCTTGCGAGAGCATGAGGTGACAACGGTGATGACGCGCGAGATCACGCAGCTCTTCGGCACCGAGCTGACGATCGCCAGCCGTGGCCTATCGTACATCGTCGATAATATCGTACTGCTGCGCTACATCGAGCTTCACGGCGAGATCAAGCGGGCGATCACGGTGCTCAAGAATCGCGGCAGCAATCACGACAAGCGGCTGCGTGAGCTGCTGATCATGGACGGTAGCATTCAGATCGGCGATCGTTTCAAGAACCTATCAGGCGTCATGACCGGCATGCCACAGACGATCGTCGAGCAGCCGCTCGACGGCAACGCTACCATCTGGAAGGAGCGTGCGTGACGGCTACCGAGTACATTCCGGATCAGTCCGCGCCGAACGTGCTGATCATCGACGACGAAGACTACGTCGCGGATATGCTCGCCAGCGCGCTGGAGCTTGAAGGATACACGGTTCATCTGGCGTATAACGGACGCGACGGGCTGGCCCTGGCGCAGACCTTGCGCGTCGATCTGGTGATCATCGATATTATGATGCCCTACATCAACGGCATTAAGCTGATCGAGCATCTGCGTACGCTGAGCCATACCCAGGATATACCGATCGTGCTGATCAGCGCCGGTGCCCGTCCTCGCAGCACACTGCCGCACGTGCGCTTCATACCCAAGCCGTTCGATCTGGATCGGATGCTTGAGACGATCGCGACGATGCTTGAGTCGCCAGGAGTAGGCCCGTGAGCTTCGATCTTCAGCAGTCCCAGGCCGGATTCATCGCCGCGCTGCGCAACGGCGACGAGTCGGCGGCTCAGGCGGTCATCGCGGCGGCGCGGGCGGCGGGCGTCGAGCCCGGCACGATCTACCTGAAGCTACTCGCGTCCGGCATGATCACGATCGGCGAGCTGTGGGAGCGGAACGAGCTGAGCGTGGCCGAGGAGCACCTGGCGACGGAGATCACCGAGCGGCTGATCGGCCAGATCTCGCCGTGGTTCAGCGAGCGCACGCCGCCCAACGAGCACGGGCGCGTGGTGATGGGCTGCGTGGCCGGAGAGCGGCACGCGCTGGGGCTACGCATGCTGGCCGATCTTTTTCGGCACCAGGGCTGGCGCGTGCTCTACCTGGGGGCGGACGTGCCCCACGGAGACTGGGTGCGGCTGGTGGTGCGCTTCAACGCCGATCTGGTGGCGATCTCCGCCAGCGCCGAGCGGCATATGCCGCAGACGCAGGAGCTTATTCGCGAGCTGCGCGCAGCCAATCCACAGATCGAGGTCCTCGTCGGCGGCGCGTGCTTCGATCGCGATCCCGAACTCTGGCGCAGGATCGGCGCGACACAGTACCATCCCGATCCGCTGACCGCCGTGACGCTGGCCTCGGCCAGGTATGCGACCAACGCGGCGCGACAGGCCGAGCAATCAGTGCTTACGTCCAAACAGTAGATTCATGGAAGACTACGGCATCTCCGCATCAGCTTCGTCTCCCCCGTGGCCTGCCGACATCGCGCAGGCTGCGGTTCATGCCAGCCAGAATATCTTGATCGTGCTCGACGCCGTCGGTATCATCCGCTACGTCAACGCCGCCGCCACAAGCAGCCTCCAGTACAGCGCGGCCCAGTTGATCGGCGCGTCGTTCGTCGAGCTACTCGACCCCGGCAGCCGCAACAAAGGCCGCGCGCTGCTGGCCCAGGCCGTACCCCGGCAGATGACCTCGGTCTTTGAGCTGAACCAGAGCGCCGGAGACGGCCAGATCATGCTGATCGGCTACCAGGCGGTCGCGCTGCCCTCGGACGCAGCATCCAACGGAGCCGGACCCAAGATCTTGCTCGTCGGGCAGCGCATGGGCAACGTCGTCGCGACGACCGAGCGGCTGATCAACCTCAACCGGCGGCTCAAGGCGCTCTTCACGATCGTGACCGCCGCCTCGCGCTCGATCGTGCTGGCCGATCTGTTGCACCAGGCGCTCTCGGTCGCCATCGCCGAGCTTGATCTGCTGGCCGGGCTGGTCTTGCTCGCCGATGTGCCGGTCGAGATCGATCGCGCGCAGTACGTGCCGCAGCTCGCCCCCGACCAGCTGCGGCTTGCCGCCCAGCAGGGCTTTACCCCGGCCTTCATCGCGCGGCTGTCCGAGCCGCAGCAGTTCAGCGCCTTCTGGAACAATATTATCCGCCGGGGAGAGCCGTCGGTCGTCAGCGGCAGCGCGGACGAGGTTGGCATCCAGGCCAGCGACCTGGAACGCTTGTCCGATATGCTGCTGACGGTGATCGCCACGCCGCTGATCGGCGAGCGCCAGTTGCAGGGCTGGCTCTACGTCGTCACCGATCGCTACCGCGCCGCAAGCTCCGACGAGGTCGAGCTGCTGCGTACGATCGGCAACCTGCTGGGGCCGGTCGTCGAGAACGCGCGGCTGTACGACGCCTTGCTTCAGACCAGCGGGCGGCTTCAGGCGGTGCTCGACGGCATCGACAGCGGCGTGCTGCTGCTCGATCAGGAGGACATCGTGCGCTACGCCAACGCCCGGCTTGGCGCGCTCTTCGGTGTGGATGTGGCGGGATGGCCCGGCAAGCCGCGCGTCGCGGTGGTCCCCACCACGGTCGTCCCACTGGCCCAGTCCGCCGATGCGTTCCACGGCGAGCTGTGGGAAGTGATCGGGCCGCAGCGCCGGATTCTGGGCCGCTTCGCCGATCAGGTCTACGATGTCAACGGCATGCCGCTCGGCTCGATCGAGGTTTATAGCGATATGACCAGCTTTCAGGAGATGAACCGGCTCAAGGATGAGTTCGTCGTCGCCGCCGCCCACGATCTCAAGACGCCCGTAACCGCGATCAAAGGCTACGCCCAGATTGCGACTCGTCTCGCGCGCAAGCTCGACGAGCCTCGGCTGCTTCAGCAGCTTGCGATGATCAACGCTCGCAGCGACGAGCTGGCCTATCTGATGGATGGGCTGCTCGATATGTCGCGCATCCAGGGCGGACGGCTCTGGCTCGATCGTGAGACGATCCACGTCGATGCGCTGATCGCCAGCGTGGCGAAGCACTTCGAGTTCGATCTGGCGCGGCGTGGGCGGAAGCTGATCACCGATCTGCCCGACATGCCGCTTGAGGTGACGTGGGATCGCCTGCGCATGGAGGGCGTGCTGATCAATCTGATCGGCAACGCGCTCAAGTACTCGCCCGACGGCGGCGAGATTATCGTCGGGGCACATCTGAGCGCCGGAGCCACGGCGCACGACGGCTGGGTTGAGATCACCGTCACCGATCACGGCATCGGCATTCCGCCCGCCGAGCGCGACCTGATCTTCGAGCGCTTCTACCGGGCGCGTCACGCGATCGAGCAGGGCTTCAAAGGCACCGGCATCGGCCTGTATATCACGCGGCATATCGTCGAGCTGCACGGCGGGCGGATCTGGGTCGGCGATGCGCTGCACGGCGGTCCCGGCACGACGATCCA
>DASUTC010000149.1 GCA_036374795.1 Herpetosiphonaceae bacterium | reverse complement strand
AGCAGCGCCGCGCCGCCCCGGATATTGTGCACCGAATCGGTCGTGAGCGCATCCTGGGCGATGCCGAGCAGCCGCGCGGCAGCGGCGAGCGTCTGCACGCTGGGATTATCGACCAGATGCATCAGGCCGTAGCCGTTGTCGATGCTGGGCGCGCCGTTATGATCGTCGAAGTGGGTTTCGGCGTAGGCGATTGCCATCAGCAGATCGCGCGGCACATCGAACTCTTTCGCGGCCTGCTGGAACGCGGCGTTCAGCCGACCGGGCGTGCCCTCCTGGGCCTTGGCGCGTGGCGCATACATGCCGCCCAGCGCGAAAGAAACGGCAACCAACAACAGCATCAGCCGGATCGCTGAACGTGCGACTGTTTGGGACATGGTCAACCTCGCCCTCCGAATATTAAGAACTTTTTACTTTAGCAACAGTAGCATGTTGTGGATCAACGTAACATAGCCATTGGTCCTACACCAACGATAGTACTTTGACATTTCTTAACATGCACACGTGTGCCAGGCATATGTAGCATACGCGCTGGTTAGCGCTGCGGCAATGGGGGAAATCCCTACCGTATGCCCGATCCGGATTAAGCAACACGACGCAGTTGGCTCGTGACGAGTCAACTGCGTCATGGCTGGGTAACAAGATTGAGCATCAGAGCGGGGAATGTTGGGCCGCGAAACTCGCGGCCCTCACCCCCGGCGCTGGCGCGCCTTCTCCTTCTCCAAGCCCAGCGGGCACCCCCGCTAGGAGAGGGAGTGGTTGGGCGCTCGGTTTGTTCACTTGTTCTTTCGCCGGTCCTGCGCCTTAGTCAGGATGTATCACCAGCTCGCGGATTGCCCTGGCGAAGCGATCTTGTAGCTCTGTCGGTATCTGCTCGCCTGTCACCTGCGACAAAATATCGAGTAACTGGGAGATTGCCAAATCGGGTTCGGGCCACGAGGATGCGAACGACTGGAACGGTTCGGGCGGCGTCAGACCAAGCGCGGCGGCCTCCTGCTCGGACAGCTCTTGCAGCGAGGCATTCTTGCCGAAGGGCACCCAATAGAAGGCGGTGGGCGCGCTGACCTCATTGTACTGGCTCTGCTGCACGCTGACGTTCCACGCCTGCCCCTGCTGCACCGGCAGCACAAAGCTGTTGGGATTGTTCGACCGGATGTAGCTACCGCCATCCATCCACGAAACCATATTGCCGCCGGTCGCCCATACCGTCATGGTGCTGGTCTGGCCGTAGAGGCGGGCGATGCATTTCTTGCTGGGATCGCTGGGAAAGCTGACGATGCCGACGACGAGGCCATCGGTGCTGGCGGTGTAGTTGCCGGGGTTGACGCCGCGCGCGTTCAGCATGCTGACAGCGTTTTGCACCGTCAGGCGGGTAGCGACGGCATTGGCGAGATTGGCGTTGCCCGTGGC
>DASUTC010000148.1 GCA_036374795.1 Herpetosiphonaceae bacterium | reverse complement strand
GATCCGCAGCAGCGCATCGCGCACCTGCCGCTGCTGACGGAGGCTGAGCAGCAGATGCTTGTCGACTGGAACCGCTCCGAGGCGGAGTATCCGCGCGCTGCCGCCGTGCATGCGCTGATCGAGGCCCAGGCCGCGCGCACGCCCCACACTCAGGCGATCGTCTTCGAGGGCGCTTCGCTGACCTATGCGGCGCTCAATGCCCGCGCCAATCAGCTCGCGCACTATTTGCGGGCGCAGGGCGTCGGCCCCGATGTGCTGGTGGCACTGTGTGTCGAGCGCTCGCTGGAGATGATCGTCGGCATCCTCGCCATCCTCAAGGCCGGCGGCGCGTATGTGCCGCTCGATCCCAACTACCCGGCTGAGCGCCTGGCCTACATGCTGTCGCACAGCCGCGCGCCGGTGATCCTGACGCAGGCGGCGCTGGTCGAGCGCTTGCACCACGCCCAAGGGGCACCCGGTACCCGGCATCCGGCGCAGGTGTTTTGCCTCGATGCCGATTGGCACACCCTGGCGCAGCAGCCGACGACCAACCCGCCGCGCACGGCGCTGCCGGAGCACCTGGCCTATATTATCTTCACCTCCGGTTCGACCGGACGACCAAAAGGCGTGATGGTCACACAGCGCGGCCTGATCAATCTGGTCTATGGCCTGCGCGCCTACTTCACTGATCCGGCAGTGCAGATCACCGGCCTGATCACCTCGATCAGCTTCGACATTTCGGTCAACCAGATCTTCCCGACGCTCTTTTTTGGCCGCACGCTGCACATCATCCCCGATCCGGTCAAATTCGACAGCCGCGCGCTCCTGTGCTACCTCGACGCGCACGCGATCCACCTGCTCGACGCGGTGCCCTCCTACATCCAGGCCGTGCTGAACGAGGTCGCGCCGCAGCAGCCGCCCAACGCGCTGCGCTACCTGCTGATCGGCGGCGAGAAGCTCGAACAGCGCTTGCTCGATGCGGTCTTCGGCCAGCTTGGGCCGCAGGTCGAGATCGTCAACATCTACGGCCTGACCGAGATCAGCGACATCAATCTCCTGGGCGGCATCCGCGCTTCCGACCTCGGCCAGCCGATCACGGTGGGCAGGCCCTTGCAGAACAATCGGATCTACATTCTCGATCGCTCGTATCAGCCGCAGCCGATCGGCATCGCGGGCGAGGTCTGTGTATCAGGCGCGAGCGTGTCGCGCGGCTACCTGTACCGCCCGGATCTCACGGCGGAGCGCTTCGTGCCGTGTCCGTTCGAGGACGGCGCGCTGATGGTGCGCACCGGCGACCTTGGCCGCTGGCAGCCCGACGGCACGGTCGAGATCCTGGGGCGGATCGACCATCAGGTCAAGATCCGAGGCTTCCGCATCGAGCCGGGCGAGATCGAGGCCGTGCTGCGGCAGCATGAGGCCGTGCGCGAGGCCGTGGTGATCGTGCGCGACGTGGGTCAGGACGACGCGCGGCTGGTGGCGTATGTCGTAGACCAAAGAACAACAGAAGAAAGAGCAAAGGAGCCGTTGAGCGCTGAGCTCCGCACCTATGCGCGGGAGCGATTACCCGACTACATGGTGCCGAGCGCCTTTGTGCTTCTGGATGCGCTGCCACTCACGCCCAACGGCAAGCTCGATCGCAACGCGCTGCCTGCGCCTGAGGGACGCGGCTCGGATACGGCCGCGAGCTACACAGCACCTCGCAGCCGCGCAGAGGAGATGCTGAGCGCGCTGTGGTCGGCGGTGCTGAAAGTCGAGCGGGTGGGCATCCACGACAACTTCTTCGCGCTGGGCGGGCACTCGCTGCTGGCGACGCAGGTGGTCAGCCGCATGCGCCAGCAAACCGGACAGGATCTACCGCTGCGGCTGCTCTTTGAAGCGCCGACGATCGCCGAGTTTGCCGCCTATCTCCCCGCGCCAGACGACCAGCCGCGCGAGACGGAAGCCGAGCCGGAAACGGTGCCATCCGTCGGACGCGGCGCGGCTCCGATCCCGCTGTCATTTGCTCAGCAGCGCCTCTGGTTCTTCGAGCAGTTGCAGCCGGGCAGCACGACCTACTCGATTCCTTCGGGTGTGCGCATTCGTGGAGCGATCGATCCCGTCGCGCTTCAGCGCAGCCTGAGCACCGTCGTCCAGCGGCACGAGATCCTCCGCACGACGTTTGCGTACGATCCGAGCGCGCCGACGCCTGTGCCCTACCAGCAGATCGCGCCGCCCTCCGAGCTTGAGCTACCGACGGTGGTATTGCCCCGGCTCACGAGCGAGGAGGCGATCCGCCAGATCGTGCAGGCCGAGATGGCCCAGCCCTTCGATCTTCAGCAGGGGCCGCTGCTGCGCGCGACGCTCTTCCGGGTGGCGCCCGATGACCATATCCTGGCGCTGGTGATCCATCACGGCATCTTCGATGGCTGGTCGAACAGCATCTTCCTGCGCGAGCTGATCGCGCTCTACAAGGGCTTCGTCGCGGGACAGCCCGTGGAGCTGCCGCCGCTGCGGCTACAGTACGCCGACTATGCGCTGTGGCAGCGGCAGTGGTTGCAAAGCACGGTGCGCGACGAGCAACTGCGGTACTGGCGGCGGCAGTTGGCCGACGCGCCCCCACTTGAGCTGCCGACCGACTATCCCCGTCCGCCGGTCGTCACCTATTACGGCGGGATCGTCAAAGTCCAGGTGCCTGCCGCCCTGACGCAGCCGTTGCATCGGCTGAGCCAGCGCCTCAACAGCACGCTGTTCATGACGTTGCTGGCGGCCTTTCAGGCGCTTCGGTATCGCTACAGCGGCCAGTCCGACCTCGTCGTCGGGACGCCGATCGCGGGGCGGACCCGCCCGGAGTTCGAGGAGGTGATCGGTCCGTTCGCCAATACGCTGGTGCTGCGGACGGATCTCGGCGGCGCGCCCAGCTTTGAGGAGTTGGTCGAGCGCGTGCGCGGGGTCTGTCTGGACGCCTACGCCCATCAGGATGTGCCCTTCGAGATGCTGGTCGAGGAGTTGCAGCCGGAGCGCGATCTGAGCATCCACCCGCTCTTCCAGGTCTTGTTTGCCTTCCAGAATACGCCCAGCACCGCGCTTGTGCTGCCGGGCCTCAGCTTCCAGGCGATCCCGCCGGACCTCCACGGCGCGAAGGTCGATCTGCTCGTCACGTTCTCCGAGAGCGCAGGCCGGATCAATGGGATTTTCAGCTACCGCACGGATTTATTCGCCGCCACGACAATCGAGAAGCTGGCGCAGCACTACCTGATCCTGCTGCAAGCGGCCCTGGCCGATCCGCACCAGTCGATCGCGACCTTGCCCCTGCTGATGGATATGGAGCGCTGGCGGCTGCTCTTTGAGTGGAACACGCCCGGCCAGGATACCCCGCAGGAAGCCGCGATCCATGAGCTGATTGCAGCGCAGATCGCGCGCACGCCCGATGCCATCGCCCTGATCGACGGCGAGCACGCGATCACGTACCGCGAGCTCCACGACCGAGTCAATCAGCTCGCGCACCAGCTACGTGCGCAAGGCGTCGGCGGGCGCTCTCAGGGCGAGGTGCGCGTGGGAGTGTGCCTCCCGCGCTCGCTCGATCTGATCGTCGCGCTGCTGGCGGTGCTCGAAGCCGGAGGCGCGTATGTGCCGCTCGATCCGACCTATCCCCAGGCACGCCTGCAATTCATCATCGACGATGCCGCCATTGCCGTGCTCGTCACGCAGGAGCGCCTGACCGCGACGCTGTCGCCCTACGACGGGTCGCTGGTCTGCCTCGATCGGGACAGCGCGCAGATCGCGCAGCGGCCCACGAGCCGCCCTGGTGTCGCGGTGCTGCCCGATACGATCGCCTATATCATCTATACCTCCGGCTCGACCGGCCTGCCCAAAGGCGTGATGATCTCGCATCGCGCGCTGGTCAGCTATATCACCGCCGCCCAGCAGCGCTACGCGCTCACGCCCGCCGACCGGATGCTCCAATTCGCCGCGATCACCTTCGATGCCAGCGCCGAGGAGATCTACACCAGCCTGACCAGCGGCGCGACCCTGGTGCTCCGCAGCGACGAGATGCTGTCCAGCCCTGAAACCTTCTTCCGTCTGTGCGATGCGTGGCGCATCACCGTGCTCAGCCTGCCGACGGCCTTCTGGCACCTGCTGGCCGAAGCGCTGGCGGATGCGGAGTTGGCTGTGCCCGCTGCGTTGCGCCTGGTGATCATCGGCGGCGAGCGTGCCGCACCTGCGCGGGTGGCGCAGTGGCAGGACCGGCTGCACGCAGAGGGTGCCCGCCGCTGCACGCTGCTCAATACCTATGGTCCAACCGAGACGACGATCGTGGCGACGGCCTACCCGGTGCCTCCGCACGTCGAGGCCGCAGCGGGCGAGATCCCGATCGGGCGTCCGCTGGCGAATCTGCGGGCGTATGTGCTGGATCGGCAGATGGAGCCGGTGCCGATCGGGGGCCGAGGCGAGCTGTTTTTGGGCGGGCCGCAACTGGCGCGCGGCTATCTCAACCGGCCCGCGCTGACCGCCGAACGCTTCGTGCCTGATCCGTTCAGCCCAGCACCCGGCGGGCGGCTCTATCGCACGGGCGATCTGGCGCGCTACCTGCCCAGCGGCGATCTCGACTACCTGGGCCGCATCGATCAGCAGATCAAGCTGCGCGGCTTTCGGGTCGAGCCGGGCGAGATCGAGGCCGTGCTGCGGCAGCATGAGGCCGTGCGCGAGGCCGTGGTGATCGTGCGCGACGTGGGTCAGGGCGACGCGCGGCTGGTGGCGTATGTGGTAGACCAAAGAACAACAGAAGAAAGAGCAAAGGAACCGTTGAGCGCGGAACTCCGCAGCTATGCGCGGGAGCGATTGCCCGACTACATGGTGCCCCGCGCGTTCGTGCTGCTGGAAGCATTCCCGCTCACGCCCAGCGGCAAAGTCGATCGCAACGCGCTGCCTGCGCCCAATCCGATCCACACCGACGAGGGCGGCTCGTTCGTCGCTCCCCGCACGCCGCTGGAAGATCTGATCGCGGGCGTGTGGGCGACAGTCTTCGGGGTCGAGCGCGTGAGCATCCACGATAATTTCTTTACCCTGGGCGGGCACTCGCTGCTGGCGACGCAGGTGATTACCCGCGTGCGGCACCTCACGGGACGCGAAGTTCCGCTGCGGCTGCTCTTTGAAGCGCCGACGATCGCCGAGTTTGCCGATCAGATCAGCGTCCACTCCGCCGCCGTCGACGTTCCGCTGGTAGCCGTGCCCCGCGCCGCCGCGCCGCCGCTGTCATTCGCCCAGCAGCGCCTGTGGTATCTGGAGCAGTTGCAGCCGGGCACGAGCATGTACAGCATCCCCGTGGCGATCCGGCTCACAGGCCCGCTTGATCCCGGCGCGCTCCGGCAAAGCCTGGCCGCGATCGTCGAGCGTCACGAGGTGCTGCGCACGACGTTTGTCTACGATCCGCTTGCCGATGTGCCCGATCCGCAGCAGCGCGTCGCGCCGCCGAGCGATTTCTCGCTTCCGGGCGTCGTGCTGCCGCCCGACGCGGACGACGCTACGATCCGTCAGGTGGTACAGGCCGAGGTCGATCAGCCCTTTGATCTCGCACGCGGCCCGCTCTTCCGCGCGACGCTCTTCCAGCAGCGCCACGATGTGCATATCCTGGTGCTGGTGCTGCACCACAGCATCTTCGATGGCTGGTCGACGGGCGTGCTGGTCCGTGAGCTGACCACGCTCTACAGGGCGATCGTCGACAACAGGCCATCGCCGCTGCCTGCACTGCCGCTGCAATACGCCGACTATACGGTGTGGCAGCGCGCGTGGTTGGCCCAGGGAGCACCCCGCTCGGTGCTAGAACAACAACTGGACTACTGGCGGCGGCAGCTTGCCGACGTCGCGCCGCTCGACCTGCCGATCGACCATCCACGTCCGCCGATCGCCAGCTATCACGGTGGACACCATCTATTCCATCTGCCCGCCGCGCTGACGAGCGAGCTGCATCGGCTGAGCCAAACGCTGGGCAGCACGCTGTTTATGACGCTGCTGGCCGCGTTCCAGACGCTCCTGTATCGCTACAGCGGCCAGACCGACGTGGTCGTTGGGACGCCGGTGGCCGGACGGGTGCGACCGGAGCTGGAAGGGCTGATCGGCTTTTTCACGAATACGCTGGTGCTGCGCGCCGATCTGTCGGGCAATCCAAGCTTCGCCGATGTGGTGGCGCGCACCCGCGCCACCTGCCTGGATGCCTACGCGCACCAGGATGTGCCCTTCGAGGTCGTGGTCGAGCAGGTCCATCCCACGCGCGATCTGAGCCGCCATCCGCTCTTCCAGGTGATGTTCATCCTGCAAAACATACCGCAGGCCGCGATCGACCTGTCCGGCCTCACGGTCGAGCCGGTCGCCGTCGAAAGCCATACCGCGAAGTTCGATCTGGTGATGGTCTTTGGCGAGACGCCGGATGGTCTTCAGGGCGCGGTCGAGTACGCCACCGATCTGTTCGATGCGACGACGATCGCCCGCCTGGTAGATCATTACCAGACGTTGCTGGCAGGCATGATCGCCGACCCGGCCCGGTCGATCGCGTCGCTGCCGCTGCTGACGCAGGCTGAGCGTCGGCAGATCGTGGTCGATTGGAACCACACGCCGCTTGAGGTACGCCCGGATCTGCTGGTGCATCAGCTAGTGGAAGCCCAGGCGGCGCGCACCCCCGATGCGCTTGCGGTGGTCTTTGGCGATGCAAGCCTGACCTACGCAGCCTTCGACCGGCGTGCGAATCAACTGGCGCACCTGCTGCGGCAGCATGGCGTCGGTCCCGATGCCTGCGTGGCGCTGGCGCTCGATCGCTCGCTGGATCTGGCCGTCGCGGTGCTGGCGGTGCTCAAGGCCGGCGGCGCGTACCTGCCGCTCGATCCGGCCTATCCTCAGGAGCGGCTGCGCTTCATGCTCGCGGATGCCAACGCGCCCGTGCTGCTCACCCACACCGCGCTCGTCGATCAGCTTCCGTCGACGGCGGCGCATGTGCTGACGATCGATACGCTGGTGGGACTCGATCGGTATCCTGTGCTGCCGCTGACTGTGGCGATGGCGCGCGAGCACCTGGCGTATGTCCTCTACACGTCGGGATCGACGGGCACGCCCAAAGCGGTGGCGATGCCCCACGCCGCGCTGGTCAATCTATTGACCTGGCAGCGGCAGAGCACCACCGTGGAGCCAACGGCGACGACGCTTCAGTTTGCGGCGCTGAGCTTCGACGTATCCTTTCAGGAGATGTTCACGACGTGGACCAGCGGCGGCACGCTGCGGCTGATCACGGAGTCCGAGCGGCGCGATCTATCGGCGCTGGCGGCGCTGCTGGCGACCGGCAGCGTGCAGCGGGTGTTCCTGCCGTTTATTGCGCTCCAACACCTGGCCGAGGTCGCCGTGCAGCAGCAGCACAGCCTGCATGGGGTGCGCGAGATCGTCACCGCAGGTGAGCAGTTGCAGATCACCTCCGCGATCATGCAGGTCTATGCGCAGATCCCCGGCGCGACGCTCCACAACCACTACGGTCCGACCGAAACCCACGCGGCCACGGCCCACATCCTGAGCGGCGATCCCACGCTCTGGCCCACGCTGCCGCCGATTGGCAGGCCGATCGGCAATACCCGGATCTACCTGCTGGATGCTCGTGGCGAGCCGGTGCCGATCGGGGTGGCGGGCGAGCTCTACATCGGCGGCGCGCAACTGGCGCGCGGCTATCTCCATCGGCCCGCTGTCACCGCCGAGCGCTTCCTCCCCGATCCGTTTGCGCAGCAGCCCGGCGCGCGGATGTACCGCACAGGCGATCGTGCGCGCTACCGGGCGGACGGCAACATCGAGTACCTCGGACGGAGCGACCAGCAGGTCAAAGTGCGCGGCTTCCGCGTCGAGGTGGGCGAGATCGAAGCGGCGCTCCGCCAGCATCCGGCGGTCGGCGACGCCGTTGTCACCGTGCGCGAGGATACGTCGCCCGCAGGCGGACACCCGCAGAAACGGCTGGTAGCGTATATCGTAGCCGAACACAGGAACAAAGCACACAGGAACCTGGAACCCGGAACCTGGAACCTGGAACTCCGTGCGTTCCTGGGATCGCGTCTGCCGGAGCACATGATTCCATCGGCCTTCGTGCTGCTCGATGCGCTGCCGCTCACGCCCAGCGGGAAAGTCAACCGCCGCGCCTTGCCCGCTCCCGACCCCAGTGCGTTCGCGAGCGATACGTCGCTGGTCGGGCCGCGCGACTACTGGGAGTGGTGGCTGGCGCAGCTCTGGGCCGATCTGCTGCATCTGCCGACGGTCGGCGTCCACGACGACTTCTTTGCGCTGGGCGGTCACTCGCTGCTGGCGGTGCGGGTCATGGCCGAGATCCGGCAGCGGCTTGGTCGCACGCTGCCGCTGGCGACGCTGCTGCAAGCGCCGACGATCGCGCAGGTTGCGGTGCATCTGCGGCAGAGCGGAAGTGAGATGCCGTGGTCGCCGCTGGTGCCGCTCCAGCCACGCGGCAGCCGCCGACCGTTCTTCTGCGTCCATCCTGGCGGCGGCACCGTGTTCTGCTACGCCGACCTCGCGCGGCTGCTCGGCTCTGATCAGCCATTCTATGGCTTGCAGGCACGCGGCCTTGAGGCCGGTCAGACGCCACATCAGACGATCGCGGATCTGGCGGCGGAGTACGTCACGGCGATCCGCACGGTCCAGCCGCACGGCCCCTATCTGCTTGGCGGCTGGTCGTTTGGCGGCAGTGTAGCCTTCGAGATGGCCTGTCGGCTGCGGGATCAAGGCGAAGACGTTAGCCTGCTGGCGCTGATCGATAGCTTCGCGCCTGCGCCGGGCCAGGCTCCGCCCGACGCCGCGACGCTGGCCGCCGCATTCGCCCGCGACCTGGGCGGTATGTTCGGCAAAGCGCTAGAGATTACTCCCGCCGATCTCGCGCCGCTGCCTGTCGCCGAGCGGCTAGCCTATGTGCTGGCGCAGGCCCAGCGTCAGCAGGCGCTCCCACCCGACATCGATCGGGATCAGTTCCAGCGGCTGGCCGACGTGTTCTACGCGAACCTGGCGATGCAGCACGCCGCCACGCTCAGGCCCACGGCAGTGCCGGTAGCGCTGCTGGAGGTCGATCGCGAGGCGCAGGCGGGGCACGCCAGCGTGCTGGCCGAGGGCTGGCGCGTCCTGACGCCCATCGTTGAGCGCCAGGTGGTGGCGGGAACGCACTACACATTGCTGCGACCGCCCCACGTTCAATTTGTTGCCGACTGGCTGGGCAAGCTGCTGGACGCCGCACAGGCCGATTCGTGAGGCGCGCAGATCGGGTTAAGGACTGTCGGTGCGCGACAAGCGCACCGACATGCTAACGATGCGGATTCGCTCAACAGCTATTGGAAGCGCGGCATCACCTCCTGGGCAAAGCGCCGCACCGGCTCCTGGTCGTACGCCACGCGCGGCAGGTAGACCAGCACGTAATTAACGCCCGCCTCGATCAGCGGCTGTAAGCGCGCCTCGATCTGATCGGGCGTGCCGACCCAGTACGATTTGGAGTATTCCTGGTAAGAGGTGCTGCCGCGCGCCTGGGCAGTGACGGCTTCGGGATCTTCGCCCGCGCCGACCAGATGGACGTTGATGCTGGTCGAGCGGATGATCTCGTCGTAGTTGCGGCCAACGTCGTCGCAGTGCTGGCGCAGCACGTCGAACTTGCGGCGGAGCGTCTCGACATCGCCGCCGACATTGCACGCATTGCCGTACTGGGCTACCAGCTTGAGCGTCACTTTCTCGCCGCCGCCGCCGATCCAGAACGATGGATACGGCTTCTGCACGCCTCGCGGCTCGTTGATCGGCTTGTCGATCGTATAGTACTTGCCCTGGAACTCAGGATACTCGCGCGTCCACATCGCGTGGATGATCTGGCAGGCTTCGCGGAAGGCGCGCATGCGGTCGGGCGTGTCGGGGAAGCCGTAGCCGTAGGCCCGCCACTCGTGCTCGTACCAGCCAGCGCCAAGGCCGAAGAGCAGCCGCCCGTGGCTCATTACGTCGACGGTCGAGGCCATTTTGGCGAGCAGGGCCGGGCTGCGGTAGCCGTTGCACGTCACCATCTGGCCGATCTTGATCCGCTTCGTATCACGTGACAATCCGGCGGTGATCGTCCAGCACTCGAAGCATGTCTCAAGCTCCGGCGTCGGCACCGTGTGGAAATGGTCATAGACCCAGATCGAATCGTAGCCGCTCTCCTCCGCCACCTGGCCGACCCGCGTCATCGCCTCGTACTGCTCGATCGGATCGTCGATCTCAACCAGATCCATGCGCCAGCCCTGCGGTACAAACACCCCAAAGGGAATCGGCATGACATCCTCCTTTTCCTAAGTGCCGCGTCTTCAGCCCTGTGCTGCCAGCGCCGAGCGTCCTGCTCCGCTGGCGATGCTCCGGCTGCCGCGCGGCAAACGTCACGCTCCCCGCCACTAATGATATACCCATGTGCGCTGCGGCGCGAATACCGCCCTCCATCGGCTGTGCGGCATCAGCTAGCTCCGGCGCGATTGGTCTTCCACAGCGACAAGGCGGACCTCGTGCAGAAAACGTGCCACATCCGCTTGTGAGCGTAGCCGGATCACCCGTTTCTGAGCGGAGAGCTGCGCCAGCTGCCGGAGAATCTGCGGGCGTCGCGTGCGTGGATACTGCCAGATCCAGCGGAGAAACTGCCAGTCAAGCTTTTCCGAGCAGCCTTCGGACATATCCGGTCGTGCGCGTCCGGCGTAGATCACGCGGCGCTTGACGACGCGCCACAGGCAAAGCCAGCGCGGAAGATCGAGAAAGATGATCGTGTCGGCGGCGGCCAGTCGTATGTCGAGTGTGCCGCCGTAATTGCCGTCCACGATCCAGCGCTCACCCTGCACGAGCCGCTGCTGTAGCGTGCGCCACTCGGCGCGCGGCGTTTCGATCCAGCCCGGCTTCCAGAATAGCCGATCCAGATGAATCACGTCGATGTCGAGGATCGCCCCTAGGTGACGCGCCAGCGTCGATTTGCCCGCGCCGCCGGGTCCGATCAGCATAATTTTTCGCATCTCCTATCGCCTTCAAGTTTCAAGTTTCCGGTTCTTTGAACTTTGAACTTGCTTCGTGGTTCTTCCCTTGATCCCTTGATCCGTTGTGCTTCGTCCCCCCAAGCCGGTGGCGCAGAATGTGATACTTCGCCTGGTGTGTGCCGAAAATGTTTGTGAAAGGAACGAGTATGACCTGGCAAACTCCACAGCCGCTCCCGCCGCAGCCGGTGCCGGACCCAAACCCGCAGCCGCCGATGCCCGATCCGGTGCCGTATCCCAACCCTGAGCCGGAGCCTATCCTGCCGCCGCCGCCGATCATTATTCCCGACGAGTCGAACCCTGCACAGCCCGGCCCGCCCGCGCCGCTTGAGTAGCCGGAGTCCGCAGCACCACAGGCGGCCTCTTGCACGGATGTGGTATATCGGTAGGAGCGTATTGCCGTACGCTCCTACGAACGGTCGGGTCGTGCGCTCGGTTTGAGCACCACATGTCCAGCGGCGCTCCCCACGCGAGCTTCGGAGCGAGCTTCGGATTCTCGTCCGATGATCGGCGCAAGGTGCAGTACAATACCTGTGCCTCAATCATCAGGTTAGGAGTATCAGATGCAAGCTTCAGTGTACACGACATTTGACGATGCTCAGCGCCGCTGGCGTATCGTGCGCTTTTTGTTGACGCTCAATCTGGTTGGCTTTGTCTCGATGTACCTCAGCGCGCAGTGGGACATCGCCGAGCATGCCAAGGGCGCGGTCGATCGGTTCTGGTATCCTCCGCACTACGGCATCTATCTCGGCATCTTGATCGCCGCGCTGGTGCCGCTGGCGGGCCTGATCGTGCTGCTGCGTGCGCCCGGATTGCCGTTCGAGAAGCTGCGGGAAAATCCGGCGCTGGTGATGGTGATCGTCGCGAATAGCCTCAGCTTTACCGGCGCGCCCTTCGATGCGTGGTGGCACGAGACGTTCGGCCTGGATCTGACGATCTGGAGTCCGCCGCATCTGCACATCCTTTTGGGTACGGTCCTGGCCGCGCTGGGCTGCGCGGTGTATTTTCTGGACGACGAGCCGCTGCACGCGCCGCTCCGGTTGCTGCGCTCGCTCGATGGGCGGCTGGTGGTAATGATCTTTACGCTGGCCTTTGCGCTGCTGATGGCCGCGTTTCTGGTGGTGGAGTACGAGGGCGGGCTGCAATCACGCGATGTGCGCGCGCGTCCGCTGTGGTCCTATCCACTGCTGTGGCCGTGGCTGGCGCTGTTTATGATCGCGCTGTTCGCCTCGTGTACGCGCTCGATCGGCATGGCGACGCTGGTCATGCTCTGCTATCTGCTGGTGCGCCTGGCGATCCTGGGCTTCGATCGGGCGGTGCTTGATTTTCGCGGCTTTCACGCCTATCCCCTTGTCGTGCCTGCGCTGGCGTTCGATCTGGCGCTGGCCTTTGGCGTGCGGCGCTGGGGAACGTCGCGGCGCTGGCTGATCGTCGGGGGCGCGGCGCTGCTGGCGACGGCGCTGGTGGTGCTGACGACGCCGCTGTACTGGCGCTGGCTCGGCGTCGCGCCGAGGCTGACGGTGCAGCCGTGGAGCGCCTACTGGCCTATCAGCGTCGGATCGGGTATCCTGGGCGCATTCGCCGGCTGGTGGTGTGGCACCGCTCTGCGGCGGCTGCGGCCAGCCGCTCAGGCCGTACAGCCCGCCGCTCGTGAGCGACCTATCCTGGCATAACGTTCTATTCTTGCGAAGGAGCAGCCATGATCATTCGTAGTCGCGCGCCCGTCCGCATCGATCTTGCGGGTGGCTGGACCGATGTGCCGCCGTTCGCCGATCGCGAGGGCGGCGCTGTCGTCAACATGACTCTCAACCGCTATACCTACGCCACGCTGCGCACACACTCTGGTACGGGCGTGCGCATCCAATCGGCTGATTACAACGCCTACGTCGAGGCGGAGGCCGTGCGGCGGCTAGAGTACGACGGCACGCTCGATCTGGTCAAGGCGGCGCTCAAGCGGCTGGACATCGATGTCGGGCTGGATCTGACGACTCGCGCGGATGCGCCGCCCGGCTCCGGACTCGGCACCTCGGCGTCGCTGGGCGTCGCGCTGGTCGGTGTGCTCAACGTCTTACAGGCCGAGCGACTTTCGGCGCACGAGGTGGCCGCGCTGGCGACGCGGCTGGAGGTCGAGGAGCTAGGGATCGCCGGAGGAAAGCAGGATCAACTGGCGGCGGCGCTCGGCGGCATCAATTTTCTGGAGTTTGGCGCGCATCCGCCGATCAGCAGCCCGCTGCCCGTCAGCGCGGGCGTGATCAACGAGCTTGAGAAGCGGCTGGTGCTCTGCTACAGCGGCACGTCGCGGCTTTCGGGCGATATTATCCAGCGCGTCCAGCACGTCTATGTCAGCGGCGAGCCCGCCACGTGCCACGCCCTGCGCACGATGCGCGATATTGCGCGGCGCGTCAAAAGCGCGCTGCTGTCGGGGTCGCTCGACGAGCTGGGGCCGCTGCTGCGCGAGAACTGGGCCTGCCAGCGGGCGCTCCATCCAACAGTGACCAACGCGACTGTCGATCGGCTCTTCACGATCGCCGAGCAGCACGGCGCGCTGGGCGGGAAAGCGTGCGGCGCTGGCGGCGGCGGCTGTATCGTCTTCTTCTGCGAGGCCGATGCCGAGCGCGCGGTGCGGGTGGCGCTCACCGAGGCGGGCGGCCAGATCATCGATTTCAACATCGATCGCTATGGCTTGCAGACCTGGCGGATCGACGAAGGCAGCGGACGAGTGCTGTCGTAGCCTCGGCGGCGCATCGGCTGTTGGACCGGGCGCAGTAGGGCGCGTGGCGTCAGCTTAGCTGAAGACCCAACACGGACGCCCGTCGGACAGGCTACTCGCCGCGCGCAGTACGAGGCCAGCCTCTCGGAATAGGCCAGCTTGCCGTGTTTCCTGCTGGCTGATCGTGAACACGATACAGTCAAAGGCCCAGTCGGTCGCCAGCCATTCACGCAGGGTAGCCAATAGATGCGTGTCGAGATCGCTCGCTAGCGCCGATGTGCGGACCCAAAACCCTACGTTGGCGGGATAGGCCGCGTCGGCGCACAGCGCAGCGATCTGCGTCTCTGGCGGCATGATATAAACGCAGCCGAGGCACATGGTCCCAGGCGGGTCCAACACGGTAAACGTAAACGCCTCCCGCGCACGATGCTCTCGCTCATGCGCCTGTAGGCCCTCACGATTTTGCGCCAGCGTGAATTCGTCGGAAGGCCAGTTCCGCCCACTCCAGCGGCGCAGTTGCTCAGCGCTCGACATTACCGCGTCGTAGTCAAGCGCGGCGTCAGCGGCCCGTAGAGGACGGAGCCACAGACGATCCGTGCGCTTTTCCTCAGGCACCGGGGAAGCTGCGGGGTAGAATTTCATGTGCTCTCAACTCCAGTACGGGAAGCGTGCGGTGCGAGGTATGCCACAGGCAGAGCGCGGCATAGACGCCCTGCCTGTGATACCGAGAATCAATGTTCTCGCACTCTGTTCTGACTAGCTACTCCGGCTTCTCCAAAATCGCGGCGTAGTAGCCCAGGCCAACGCCTTCATAATCTTCCTCGGTGATATAGTCCGGCGGCAGCCCCAGAAAGTCCTGAAGCGACACCAGCCCGTTCGGAGGAAGCTGCCAGGGCTCGCTCAGCGCGATCGACTCCTCCAATGAGTAGAGCCAGAAGGGCGATCCCGCCTGGCGGAACATGTCGAGGAACTGCTCCATACGCGGTGTCATCAGACCCGGCGCTTTGGTTTCGTAGGTGATGTAGAGCTTCGAGCCGGGAGCCGCCCAATCATACAGGTCGTGAAACAGCCGTCGAATCTCATCGGGCGAGAGGAAGACGGTGATCCCGTTGAGGCCGAAGGCAACGCGCCGCTCGCCGCCCAGGAAGTCGCGCACCTGCGGCGACTCAAGCAGCGACCGCGCCTCGCGTATGTCGTGGTTCAGATAGAGCACGTTCGGCAGATGCCCGACCATCTGCTGCGCCTGGGCGTAGGTGTAGGGATCGAGATCCGAGTAGACGATCTTGGCGTCCGGCAGCACATGGTGGATGTGATCGTCGGTGGGCAGCCCCGAGGCGAAGTCGATAAAATGGGTAAAGCCTTCGTCCCAGAGCTGCCTGGCAGCCTGCTGAAGGAAATCGCGCAGCATCCTGACCCACTTGGGCGTTGAGGGCACGAGCGAGAACATATACTCAGCGGCAGCCCGGTCGGCAGGGAAGTTGTGCGTGCCGCCTAAGGTGTAGTTGTAGATTCGGGCAGCATTTGGGGCTTCAGGTGGGTTGGGCGTTTCCATCATCTGGCACTCCTTCTCGTGGTGCACGTGGCGATGAGACTCTCAGGCCCAGGAGCAAATCCTGGGCTGGGCGGCGATCTTCGACGTAATGATGCGTGCGAGTATAGCATGAAACGCGGGCCGCAGCCGCGAAACATGATTTTCAGAGCCGCTGCATCACATAGATTTTGGCGAACTGTCCCAGCAGTTGGACATTGTAGCTGTCCCGGATCTTCAGCTTCTTCCCCCGTTGCAGTGCAAACATAAACGCGCGCTGGTCGCTGGTGAGAGCGACGAGCCGCGCTGCGGGTCGCAGCACACGGACCATCTCTTTCAGAAAGGCGGTATACAGCTCGCGGTTCTCGCCCGGCGTGCCGATCTGCTTGCCGAAGGGCAGATTGACCGCCGCCGCGCTGACGGACTCCGACTCGATCGGCAGGCTGCGCACGTCCCACTGGCGCACGGTGATCGGCTTGTAGCGCGGGCCGATATTGCGCAGCGCGACCGCTACGGCGTCTGAGCGGATGTCGCCGCCCAGAAGCAACTGATAGCGCGCTATCGTCGCCCGCTCGATCAGGATCGTCCCCGCGCCGCACATTGGATCTAAGAATACATCGTCATCTACGGGCTGTGTGAGCCAGACCAGCGCGGCGGCGGCGGACGGACGCAGCGAGGCTGGAAGGTGCTCAAGCTTATAGTCGCGATGCCGCATCTGCTCATCGCTGAGCCGCAGCGCCAGCAGCGCCTCGCCCGGAAACAGCGTCAGCCAGAACTCGATCGCGCCCTCGTTCTCCAGGCGCCATTTGTAATCGGCGCGCGCCGCGAAGCCCCGCTCGACGGCTTGCTGCGCGTCCACGCGGCGGTAGGCGGCCTGCTCAAGCTGCCGCGTGATCACCCGAAAGCGGACCTTTCCGCCGATCTTGCGGCCCGGCTTGACCTGCCGTGCCAGGTTCAGCGCCGCCTCGACCGTCGCCGCGCGTGACACCGCCCGCTCCAAGACCTGCAAGCCCTGGAACGTTCGCGGCAGGTCTGCGATGGTCGCAACTACCACAAACAGATCCTCGATCGTTCGCAGATCAAAGATCTTCTGCGGCGGCCCGTCGTACTCAAACAGCACTATCCCGTTCTTATCGCCGACGCGGCGGGTGCCGCGCAGTGCTACTCGTTCGAGACGCTGCTCGATCTCCTGGGCGGCAATCGCCTCAAAGCCCGGCTGTGTCTGGACTACATAGAATGGTCGCATGTGCTCTGTTTCGAGTTTCAAGTTTCAAGTTTCGAGTTCCGAGTTTCCTGCCCTTGGTTCTCGGCTCTTCCCTTTGTTCTTTCGTTCCTGGCCCGACGGCGCATTAACGATAGCATAAATCGTACTCCCAGCATCAATCGCCGCGCACTGCCTGCGGCTACGCTGCACAGCGCGCAATGTTTGACCACATCCGCAAGGCTTCGTATAATCTTCCCCGTGTATGCTGCACCAGCGCCCTACCGACCCGAATTATGGCAAAAGCTCCAACAATTCATGATATTGCGCGCGCCGCGAATGTCTCGCCCAGCACCGTCTCTCGCGTGCTGAACGGCGGCACGCCCGTAACGCCGCAGAAGCGGGCAGCGGTGCTTGCTGCGATCACCGCGCTGAACTTCAAGCCCAATCCGGTGGCGCGCGGCCTGGCACGCGGCAAGTCGATGGCGATCGGCGTGCTGACGCAGAGCATGGCGAGTCTGTATTACGGCGAGCTGGCGCAGGGTATCGATCAGGGGTTGCATGGCGGGCTGTACCACCCGGTCTATGCTACAGGCCAATGGCGCGTCGACGACGAGCTGGCGGCGCTTCACCTGCTGCTTGAGCGGCAGGTCGACGGGCTGATCGTCCTGGGCGGCGGTCTGCCCGATGAAACGCTGCGCTCGATCGCCG
This sequence comes from Herpetosiphonaceae bacterium, assembly GCA_036374795.1. Taxonomy (NCBI): domain Bacteria; kingdom Bacillati; phylum Chloroflexota; class Chloroflexia; order Herpetosiphonales; family Herpetosiphonaceae; species Herpetosiphonaceae bacterium. The sequence continues at coordinate 12,673 of DASUTC010000148.1, read as the reverse complement.
ATCAGGTGCCGCTGATCGTCGTCGGGCGGGTGATCGCCGGTCTTGAAGCGCACTCGCTCAGCGTCGAGAACCATGCGGGCGCGTACCGCGCGACGCGCTATCTGGTCGAGCTGGGCCATCACCGGATCGCGCACATCACCGGCATTCTGTCCCACATCGACGCGCTTGAGCGCCGCGAGGGTTACTGTCAGGCGCTGCGCGACTCCGGCCTGGAGGTCGATGAGCAGCTTATTGTCGAGGGAGCCTTCACCGAGCAGAGCGGTCTGCTTGCCGCCGAGGCGCTGCTGGGACGCTCCGCCCGCTTGACGGCGGTGTTCGCGGCGAACGATCAGATGGCCTATGGCGCGCGGCTGGCGTTTTACCGGCGCGGGCTGCGCGTGCCCGAAGACATCTCTTTGATCGGCTTCGACGATCTGCTTAGCTCAGCCTACGCCACGCCGCCGCTCACCACCGTGCGTCAGCATATGGTCGACCTCGGACGGGCCGCTGCCGAAGGTATGCTGCGGCTGCTCGACGGCCAGCCTCCTAGCCTGCCGCAGTTCCCCACCGACCTGATCGTGCGCGAGTCGGCAGCGCGCTGCCGCTGATCGATCAGCTTTCCTGCTTGACATCATCCGCGCATGGGTATATAGTTGCTTTAACTTCTGAAACCGCTTTCAAAGGTAAACACAGCGCCAATCTTCAACTGTCAGGCACTCGATCTCGACGTTGGGCGGCATCATCCGGTGTGACTGGCCCGCGTGCCCAACGAGTAGCGCGGCGCGTCGGAGCGAGTGTGCCGCTGCGACCATCGACAACCAGGGACCAAAGGAGGTCAGGATGAGCGTTCCAAGACCGTTGCTGATACTCTTGCTGCTCGTCATCAGCCTTGGCGGGCTAGCCACACCCCGAACATCCGCAACGCCGCTGCACGAAGCGACGCCGCGCGTGGTCGAGGACTTTGCCGCTGCGCTCCGCTCCGGCTACAACAGCGACGGCATTCCGATCGGCTGGTTTACCGCCCAGGATGGCGGCAGCACGGTAGCTTTTGCGCGGACAGACGCTCTACCCGCGCCGGTGCCCGGCCTGCCGCAGCCCAACCACGCCTTGAAGATGGACTTCAGGGTCGCGGCCTACGGCGTGGTGATCCACGGCTTCGAGAACGACGCGCTCAATACCTGGGTATCGCAGGACTGGAGCGCCTACGGGGGTCTGGCGTTCTGGGTCTATGGCGGCAACAGCGGCACCGATCTCTTCGTCGATCTGATCGATAACCGCAATCCAGGCTCGACCCGCGACGACGCCGAGCGCTTTACCGTCACTTTCAAAGACAATTTTAGCGGCTGGAAATACCTTGAGTTTCCGTTCGACAGCTTTGTGCGCAAAGAGATTGGCAACGGCGCGCCCAATGACGGCCTGACGCTGACGGAGGTGCATGGCTGGGCCTTTGGCGCGCTCACCACGACCGGCACGCAGACCTACTATCTGGATCAGCTCACGCTCTACGGCACCGCGCCAGTGCGACCGCTGACGGTCGGCTTTACCAGGAGCAGCTATGATGTCGTCGAGGGGCATATCGCGCGGGTCACGGTGAAGCTGAGCAAGGCCAGCGACAGCGCCGTCACGATCCGCTACACGACCGCCCCAGGCTCGGCTCAGGCGCAGCGCGACTATACGCCCGCCTCCGGCACGCTCACCTTCGCGCCCGGCGTTCTTCAGCAGACGTTCACCATCGCCACGCACGACGACACGAAGTACGAGGGCGACGAGAGCGCGCTGCTACAGCTTGACAATCCCGGCGGCGCGGAGCTTGGCCTGCCCAGCGCGGCGCGGCTGAATATTCAAGAGAACGACGCCTACGATCCGGCGCTGCTGGACGATTTCGAGAGCGCGCCCTACCTCTTCGATCTGCGCCGGAACGTCGCGCTGGAGCGCAGAGAGATTCCGGCGGGATCGACGCTGGCGCTGCCGGGGCAGGATGCGTACGAGGGCGTGCTTGCGGCCACATCGTCAGCGCCCGGACCCTCATCATTCAGCTTCGGGCGGCGCTTCGCGCTCGGCGAGGATTGGAGCGCCGGGCGCGGGCTGAGCTTCTGGTACTACGGGCAGAACAGCGGGCGCAAGCTCAAGGTCGGGCTGCTCGACAACCAGGCCGCCGATCCCGGTCCGTCGGGCTGGCAGCTTGCCTGGAGCGACGAGTTCAACGGCCCCGCAGGGACGCCGCCCGATCCGGGCACCTGGACCCACGAGATCGGAGACGGCACGGTCAACGGTATTCCGGGCTGGGGCAATAGCGAGCTGCAATACTACACCGACAGCGCCGAGAACGCCGCGATGGATGGCGACGGCAATCTGGTGCTCAGCGTCAAAGAGACAGGCGAACAGTCGGCGCTGCGCTGCTACTACGGCCCGTGCAAGTACACGTCGGCTCGTCTGATCTCCTCGGACAAAGCCGAGTTCGCCTACGGGCGCGTAGAGGCGCGCATTCGCGTGCCGCGCGGCGCGGGACTATGGCCCGCGTTCTGGATGCTTGGCACCGACATCGAGCGCGTGGGCTGGCCGCAGACGGGCGAGATCGACATCATGGAGCACGTGGGCCGCGCGCCCTACCGCGTCTTCGGGACGATCCACGGGCCGGGCTACTCCGGCGGCGAGAGCTTCGGCGATGTCTATGATTTTGCCGAGCCGGTCGCCGAGCGCTACCACACCTACGCGGTCGAGTGGCAGCCCACCAAGATCGTCTGGTACGTCGACGGCATCAAGTATCACGAGGCCGATCCGGCGGATGTCGCGCCCGATCAGTGGGTTTTCAATCATCCGTTCTTCCTGATCCTCAACGTCGCGGTCGGCGGCAACTTCGGCGGTCCGGTCGGCGGCGACACGACCTTCCCGCAGATGATGAACGTCGATTACGTGCGTGTGTACCAGGGCGTGGACACGGCGGAGCGCTTTGAGTCGTCGTTCACGGATAATTTCTCAGGCTGGCGGCGGGTTGTGCTGCCCTTCTCGTCGTTTAGCCGCAGCGCGGAGCAGCCCGCTGGCGCGCCCGACGACGGCCTGACGCTCACGAGCGTGTGGGGCTACACCTTCGAGGTGCCCGGCGGCGTGCGCGCGCCGGTGCTGATCGATCAGGTGCGCGTGCAGCAGGCATGTGCCGACGAGATCATCGTCAGCAGCGCAGCCGATCGCGGCGCTGGCACGCTGCGACAGGCGCTTCAAGATGTCTGCCGCCGGGGAACGATCGGCTTCGTGCCCGGCCTCGCCAACGCGACGATCGCGCTCGACTCGGCATCGCTGACGCTGACCCGCGATGTAACGATCGACGGCGGCGCTTCGCCGGGACTCACCATCAGTGGCGGCGGCACGCTGCGTCCGCTGGTGATCGATCCCAGGGTCAATGCGACCATCCGCAGCCTGACGATCGCCGATGGCTACGGCTATGAGCTATCCGGCGGCATTCTCAACAACGGCACGCTGACGCTCGATCATGTGATCGTCGCCGGGAATCGTGTTACCACCAGTGGAGCCGACTACTGGAAGGGCGGCGCGGGCATCTATAGCGGTCGCTACAGCACGCTGCGGGTGCTCGACAGCACGATCCGCCAGAATCAGACGCAGGGCGCGGACGGCGGCGGCCTCTACTCGTTCTTCGATACGCTTGTCACGATCGAGCGCAGCACGATCGCCGCGAACACGAGCACCAACGTGGGCGGCGGGCTGCGCTCTCTAGGTGACGTGGCGATCCTCAACAGCACGATCAGCGGCAATATCTCGACGGGCTGGCATGGCGGCGCGCTCTTCCACACCGATGGCGCGATGCGGATCGCGTACTCGACCATCGCCAACAACTCGGCTCCGGCTGGCACGACCGGCGGCATGTTTGTCGGGACGTTTACCGAGGGCAGCCCCAGCCTGACGCTCGCCAGTACGATCGTCGGCGGCAACAGCGGCGCGCAGTGCTTCGCCGGGCGCTTCGGCGCTGGCGCGGTTACGCTGATCTCAGGTGGACATAATCTTTCGAGCGACGCAAGCTGCGCGCTGACGGGCACGGGCGATCGGGCGGGCGTCGATCCGCAGCTCGGCGCGCTGGCCGACAACGGCGGTCCGACGCTCACGCACGCGCTGCTGAGCGGCAGCCCGGCGCTCGACGCCGCCGATCCTGCGGCGTGTCCGCCGACCGATCAGCGGGGCACGCCGCGACCACAGGGTGCCGCGTGTGACATCGGCGCGTTCGAGCGCTGATCGCGGGGCAACGCAGCGACGACCGGCATGTGCGGGGCTGGCGCGTCCATCGCGTCGCTCAGCGCATGCCGGTCACTTCGTAGCGCCCGCTCCAGAAGATCGCGTAGATTGCCAGGATTGCAAGGCAGGCGGGCACAAAGACGACGTAGGAGAGCGCTTCGAGGCCCAGCGCGACCAGCAGAAAAACCGCAACCGGCCAGCAACCGGCCAGGATGTTCACGCACAGGAACGACAGCAGCGCGACCGCGCCGTCCCGTAGAAAGGTCCGCTCACTCTCCGCCTCGATGCCCCACGACCAATAGTGGTAGCGGTCAAAGCCGGACTCAAACGCCGTCTGATAGCTCGCGCTGTGACGCGGCACCCACAGAATGCGCGTGCCGAGCGCGCTGCCCACGCGCGCGCGCACGATCGGATCGACGACCCGAAAGTACAGCCGCGACCACGCGAAATAGCCGACGACGGCTGCGATAGCGAAGGCGGCCTGCCATGAGAGCGGCCACGCTGCGGTGATCAGTTGCTCGAAGAACTGGCGCTCTGCGTCGGTCATAAGCCTCTGCATCCTCAAAGATTTGTCCGAAGTCGCGTCCAATGATAGCCGATACGCCGACGATTGGAAAGGTATGCACCGCTTCATCGGCACTTGCACGGTTAGACGACGACCAGCACAAGTGCTAGAATGGGGCTGGATAGCTCGTGCGCCGACAGGCTGGGAGTAGGGCGCGCCTTCCGCACGTCTTCTCACTCCCAAAAGGTGCTTGATCTTGCGCCAGCAAGGAGAAGGAGCAGCGTATGGCTACGCATGAACTTGCAGGAAAACCAGCCCGCGACGATCAGCTTGTCAACGTTCCCCAGCTCATCACCGCCTACTACACCCACACGCCAGATCCAGCGCAGCCCGATCAGCTCGTCGCGTTCGGCACGTCGGGACATCGCGGCTCGTCGCTGCACGCCTCCTTCAACGAGGATCACATCCTGGCGATCTGCCAGGCGATCTGCGAGCATCGGGCCGCCAGCGGCATCGACGGGCCGCTCTACCTGGGCATGGATACGCACGCGCTCTCGGAGCCAGCCCACGCCACCGCCGTCGAGGTCTTTGCCGCCAACGGCATGAACATCGTGATTCAGCAGGGCCAGGGCTACGCGCCAACGCCCGTAATCTCACACGCGATCTTGACCTACAACCGGGGCCGGACGGACGGCCTGGCCGACGGCGTGGTGATCACGCCATCGCATAATCCGCCGGACGATGGCGGCTTCAAGTACAACCCGCCCAGCGGCGGACCTGCGGACACCGAGACAACAGCGCTGATCCAGCGCCGCGCCAACGAGCTGCTGCAACAGCGCCTCGCCGGAGTCAGGCGCATGCCCTTCGCGCGGGCGCTCAAGGCCGACACGACCCACGAGGCCGATCTGATGACGCCCTACGTCGAGGATCTGCGCAACGTGATCGATATGCAGGCCACGGCTGCCGCCGGTCTGAAGATCGGCGTGGACCCGATGGGCGGCGCGGCGGTGCGCTTCTGGGAGCCGATCGCCGAAACCTACGGCCTGGATCTTGAGGTCGTCAACCGGCGCGTCGACCCGACCTTCGCGTTCATGACGCTGGACAAAGACGGCAAGATCCGCATGGATTGCTCATCGCCGTACGCCATGGCAAGCCTGATCGGCCTCAAAGACCGCTTCGACATCGCCTTCGGCAACGATCCCGACGTCGATCGTCACGGCATCGTCACGCGCAGCGCCGGGCTGATGAACCCGAATCACTACCTGGCGGTCGCGATCTGGTATCTTTTTCAGCACCGCCGTGGCTGGCGCGCCGACGCAGCGATCGGGAAGACACTCGTCTCCAGCTCGATGATCGACCGGGTCGCCGCGCATCTTGGCCGTCGGCTGGCGGAGGTGCCCGTGGGCTTCAAGTGGTTCGTCGACGGCCTGCTCGACGGCAGCTACGGCTTCGGCGGCGAGGAGAGCGCCGGGGCGTCGTTCTTGCGCAAGGATGGAAGCGTCTGGACGACCGACAAAGACGGCATCATCCTCGATCTGCTGGCCGCCGAGATCACCGCCACCACGGGCCGCGACCCGGCGGAGCACTATCAGGCGCTGGAGGAGATGTTCGGCAGCCCGGTCTACGAGCGCATGGATGCGCCTGCCAGCCCGGCACAGAAGGCCGTGCTGAGCAAGCTCTCGCCCGAGCTGATCGCGGCGACCGAGCTGGCGGGCGAGCCGATCACGGCAAAGCTGACGCACGCGCCCGCGAACCAGGCCCCGATCGGCGGCCTCAAGGTGGTCACGGCCAACGGCTGGTTTGCCGCCCGACCGTCCGGCACGGAAAATATTTATAAGATCTACGCGGAGAGCTTCAAAGGCGCGGAGCATCTCAGGCAGATTCAGGATGAGGCCCAGGCGATCGTGTCCGCCGCGCTGCGAGCGGCAGGCGTCTAGCCTGCCGAAAGGCCGGGGCGAGGCCCCCACAGAATCTTCATTTCTAGGCTGGTACAGCCCGTGATGTGTCCGCAGGCGTTCCTTGAACATACACGAACGAGGCATGAGCTGGCCTGCTCTGGTCTATCGAAGGAGGACATACCATGCCGATCCATCCCTCCGCACCGACGCAGCTTGCGGCCTGGCAGGCGCTAGCGGAGCACTACCAGGCGATCCGTGATGCTCATCTGCGCGCGCTCTTCGCCGACGATCCCACGCGCGGCGAGCGTCTGACACTTGAGGCCGTCGGCCTGTACCTGGACTACTCCAAGAATCGCATCACCGATGAGACGATCCGGCTGCTGACGCGGCTTGCCGACGAGTGCGGCCTGCGCGAGCGCATCGACGCGATGTTTCGAGGCGAGAAGATCAACACAACCGAGGATCGGGCGGTGCTGCATGTGGCGCTGCGCGCTCCCAAGGGCGCGTCGATCGTCGTGGATGGCGTGAATGTGGTGCCTGAGGTCCACGCCGTGCTGGACAAGATGGCCGATTTCGCCGATCGGCTGCGGAGCGGCGCGTGGACCGGCTATACCGGCAGGCGTATTCGCAACGTCGTCAACATCGGCATCGGCGGCTCGGACCTTGGCCCGGTGATGGCCTACGAGGCGCTGAAGCACTACAGCGACCGCAGCCTGAGCTTCCGCTTCGTCTCCAACATCGACGGCACCGACTTTGCCGAGGCGACTCACGATCTCGATCCGGCTGAGACGCTCTGTATCGTCGCCTCGAAGACCTTCACCACGCAGGAGACGATGACCAACGCGCGCACCGCGCGGGAGTGGTGCCTGCGCGCGCTTGGCGATGATGCGGCGGTGGCGAAGCATTTTGTCGCAGTGTCGACCAATGCCAGGGAGGTGGCGAAGTTCGGCATCGATACCGCCAACATGTTCGAGTTCTGGGACTGGGTCGGCGGGCGCTACTCGATGACCTCGGCGATCGGCCTCTCGCTGATGATCGCGATCGGGCCGCAGCGCTACCATGAGATGCTGGCGGGGTTTCACGCCATGGACGAGCACTTTCGCAGCGCGTCCTTCGAGCGTAACCTGCCGGTGCTGCTGGGGCTGCTCGGCGTCTGGTACATCAACTTCTTCGACGCGCAGACCGTGGCGGTGCTGCCCTACGATCAGTATCTCAAGCGCTTCCCGGCCTATCTGCAACAGTTGACGATGGAGAGCAACGGCAAGTCCGCGCGGCTTGACGGCAGCTACGTCGACTATCAGACCGGCGCGATCTACTGGGGCGAGCCCGGCACCAACGGGCAGCACTCGTTCTATCAGCTCATCCACCAGGGCACCAGCCTGATCCCGTGCGATTTCATCGGCTTCTGCCAGACGCTCAACCCGCTGGGCAGTCATCACGATCTGCTGATGGCAAATTGCTTCGCCCAGACCGAGGCGCTGGCCTTCGGCAAGACCTCCGAGGCGGTGGCGGCGGAGGGCACGCCGGAGCGGCTGGTGTCGCATCGCACCTTCCAGGGCAACCGCCCCACGAACACGATCCTGGCGGATCGGCTGACGCCTGAGACGCTCGGCAAGCTGGTGGCGCTCTACGAGCACTGTGTCTTTACCCAGGGCGTGATCTGGCAGATCAACCCGTTCGATCAGTGGGGCGTCGAGCTGGGCAAGGCGCTGGCGAACAAGATCGTGCCTGAGCTTCAGGCGGCGGACGAGTCCCAGCTTGCGCACGATAGCTCGACCAACGCGCTGCTTCGGCGCTATCGTCGGCTCAGGGGCGCGGGCCGCTGAAATGATTGGATGGGTTTGGGCGGATGGCATACATCGCCGGGGCACGGCACCGCCGTGCCCCGGCGATTCGATCCCGATGATGGCGTGGAGATACATCACCCGGCCAGCGTCAGCAGCAGTTGCGCGCAGATGATCTTGGTGATCAGCGCCACGGGATACACCGCCGCGTAGCCCACATTCGGCTGATCGTCGCCGGTCTGCTCAAGCGCAAAGCCCAGCACCGCCGGCTGCGTTTGAAATCCGGCTACCATACCGATCAGCAGCCCGAACGGAATACGCAGCAGCCTGTAGCCGATCCACAGCAGCACCAGCGCCATCACCACCGTGATCGCCACGCCCGCGCCGAAGATCGTCAGCCCGCCGCCCTGCCGCAACGTCGTGACGAACGCATAGCCGGAGCGCGTGCCGATGCCTGCCAGAAACAGGATCAGGCCAAGCTGCCGCAGCGTCAGATTGGCGCTGTAGGGCAGATTCCACACCAGCGGCCCCGTACGCTCAAGCGCGCCCAGCGTCAGCGCCACGATCAGCGGCCCGCCAGCGAAGCCCAGCTTGATCTCGACGCCGCCCGGCAGCGGAATCGGGATCATCCCGACCAGCAGGCCGAGCGCCAGGCCGAGGTTGAACGTCAGAATGTCGATCTCACTCAGCGCCCGGTAGGAGTCGCCGAAGAAGTTGCTCACGCGCTGCATCATGTCGGGCCGCGCCACCACGCGCACCCGATCGCCCAGCTCCAGCACCGTCTCGCCCCGCGCCACAAACTCGCTGTCGCCGCGCCGCACCCGTGTGACGAATGCGTCGAAGCGCTGCGGCAGGTTGAGATCGCGCAGCCGACGGCCCGCGATCTCCGGGCTCGACACAAACACGCGCCGAAAGTCGAACTCGCTCCGATCGGCCTCCAGATGCTCGTCGGACACGCTGCCGAGCAGCCCTGTCACCGCCGCAACATCGTCGGCAGGCCCGATCACGCTCAGCCGATCGCCCGCCTTGAGCTGGGTCTGGCCGCTCGCCAGCATCAGCTTTCCGCCGCTGGAGAGCCGCCCAAAGGTGACATTCGCCGGATGTTGCGCCAGCAGCTCTTGAATCGTCCGGCCCACGGCCTCAGGACAGGTGATCACGATGGTCTGGTTGATGATCTGGCGCTCCTTGGCCGCGGCCTCGCCGCGAAGATCGATGCGCCACAGCGTACGCAGCACGCTGATTACCAGGATCATGCCGATCACGCCCATCGGATAGGTGATCGAAAAGCCTACCACCGGCTCGGCCAGGATCTGCTCGCGCAGATTGGCGGGCGCGCCCTCTCTGGCCGCTTCGAGCACGGCAGCCAGCGCGGCGGTGTTGGTCAGGCTGCCGGTGTAGACGCCTGCCGTCAGCCCCGGCGAGAAGTCGAGCAGCCGACCGAGCAGCAGCGTCAGCCCGGTGCCGACCAGCAGCAGCCCTGCGACAATGAGGTTATCGCGCAGCCCTTTGCTCCGCAGCGAGGTGAAGAACTGCCGCCCGCTGCTGATGCCGATCGTATAGACGAAGACCACCAGGCCAAGCTGGTACACCAGCTCCGGCAGCTTGAGATCGGGGTGGAGCGCGCCGAAGCCCAGGCCGACGAAGAGCACCGCCGCCACGCCCAGGCTGCTGCCGCCGATCGTGATGTGGCCGAGCGGATAGCCGATCGCCGCGACGAGAAACAGCAGCAGCAGTGGATTTTGAAGCAGAATATCGATCATACGCCTACCAAAGGCCCGTCGCCGCTGGCGCTAATACCAAAGAGGCGCGGAGCCGGGATCGACCCAGTCCTCAGCGCCTCGGCGGTTGGTCTGCACGACGATGCGGGCTATGCGCCGCTCGTCGCTACATGTAGCGGCCCTCGTCGTCGAAGCGAAAAAACTCCCAGTGCTCAGGCGAGCGCCACAGGCTCGATAGGGTCAGATCGCGGACCGAAACCAGCTCCTTGGGCAGCCGATCGTAGAGCTTGATGAACAGCGCTTCATGCGACACAAGCTCGGCGTTCCAGTGCTCGCGATCGATCGACATAAGCTGGGAGAACCGCTCGCGCCCAAAGCTCTCCAGGCCGGTCCAGTCCAGATCCTCGTAGCGCGGCATCCAGCCAAGCGGGCTTTCGATGCTGACGGCGTGGCCGTTGGCGCGCTCGACGATCCACTTCAGAACGCGCATGTTCTCGCCGAAGCCGGGCCAGATGAACGTGCCGTTCTGATCTTTGCGGAACCAGTTGACGCTAAAGATGCGCGGCGGGTTGGGGATCGTCCGGCCAAATTGCAACCAGTGGGTGAAGTAATCGGCCATGTGGTAGCCGCAGAACGGCAGCATCGCGAACGGATCGCGCCGCACCTGACCGGTAGCGCCAGCGGCAGCCGCCGTTGTCTCCGATCCCATCGTGGCCGCCAGATAGACGCCGTAGGGCCAGTTGAACGCCTGGTAGACCAGCGGCACGACGTTGCTGCGACGACCGCCGAAGACGAACGCTTTGATCGGCACGCCCTGCGGATTTTCCCAGTCGGCATCGATCGCCGGGTTCTGGCTGGCCGGAGCGGTAAAGCGCGCGTTGGCATGAGCCGACAGCCGACCCGATTCGGGCGTCCAATCCTGGCCGAGCCAGTCGATCAGATGCGCGGGAGGATCTTTGGTCATGCCCTCCCACCACACGTCGCCGTCGTCGGTCAGGCCAACGTTGGTGAAGATCGTATTGGCGCGGATGCTCTCCATGGCGTTCGGGTTGGTGTCGTAGGAGGTGCCCGGCGCAACGCCGAAGTATCCGGCTTCGGGATTGATCGCGTAGAGCTGCCCATCCTGGCCGGGCTTGATCCACGCGATGTCATCGCCGACGGTGGTAATCTTCCAGCCGTCGAACGATCCCGGCGGGATCAGCATCGCGAAGTTGGTCTTGCCGCAGGCGCTGGGAAAGGCCGCCGCAAGATAGGTTTTCTCACCGTCGGGTGCTTCGACGCCCATGATCAGCATGTGCTCGGCCAGCCAGCCCTCATCGCGGGCCATCACCGAGGCGATGCGTAGCGCGAAGCACTTTTTGCCCAGCAGCGCGTTGCCGCCGTAGCCGCTGCCGTACGACCAAATCGCGCGCTCTTCGGGGAAGTGGACAATGTACTTGTGCGTCTTGTTGCACGGCCAGGGCACATCGTGCTGGCCCGGCTCAAGCGGCATGCCCACCGAGTGCATACACGGAATAAACTCGCCGCTCTCGCCCAGCACGTCGTACACTGCCGCGCCCATGCGGGTCATGATCCGCATGTTCACCACCACGTACGGCGAGTCGGTCAGCTCGACGCCGATATGCGCGATCGGCGAGCCGAGCGGCCCCATGCTAAACGGCACGACATACATCGTGCGGCCTCGCATGCAGCCGTCGAAGAGCGTGTTGAGCGTCTCCTTCATCTCTCTGGGCGCTACCCAGTTATTGATCGGGCCTGCGTCGCCCTTGCTGATGCTACAGATAAAGGTGCGATCCTCCACGCGCGCAACATCCGAGGGGTCCGAGCGAGCCAGGAAGCTGTTCGGGCGTTTCTCTGGATTGAGCCGAATAAATGTGCCGGACTCGACGAGCCGCCCGCACATCGTGTCGTACTCCTGCTGTGAGCCGTCGCACCAGTACACATCGTCTGGCTTGCACAGCTCGACCATTCGCTCGACCCACTCGCGCAGCGCTGTGTTGCGAACATATGCTGGAGCATTCATACGCTTCTCCTCCTGCTGATCAATCCTTGCGTATCTTATCATTGCTAGCAACTGCCAGGATAGCAGCCCGCCCCGCCTGTCCCAGGAAGATTTGGCAACGTGTTGGGATGAAATCTTCATCTTGATGGCCTCAATTGAGGCGCTGTCGGTACACCAGAGTCCAACCGAATCGGTACGTATCCGGTAGAGGGCGTTCGCATGCCTCGTCGCACCCTGAGGCGCGGGGTATGGCGCCGGGTATCCGTGCAATCCGGCACTGAATCGCAAATTTGCAAGATTCTTGCGAGTCGCTTGACATATGCGATATGATAGGCTCATCCAAAAGATGACGAAATAGATGGACACATCCCGGCCCGCGCGTGGTCTTAGACGCGCCTCAACGCTCGCAAGCCGTCGTCGGCTCGCTCTCGTGCGCCGTTTGATTCGCGGCCCTGCCCTGACCGGCGACCTGTGCGCGGTGATCGCGGCAGATCTGCCGGGGTCCGATGCGTCGGCCCTGATGGCGGCGCTGCGCCACGATCTGC
>DASUTC010000147.1 GCA_036374795.1 Herpetosiphonaceae bacterium | reverse complement strand
TCGCCCAGCAGATGGATCAGCTCGTCGTTGACGATCTTGACGACCATCTGATCGGGCGTCAGGCTTTTGGTAATATCCTGGCCGATCGCCTGCTCGCGGACGCGCGCGACGAAATCCTTGACAACTTTGAAATTAACGTCGGCCTCCAGCAGCGCACGGCGAACCTCCTTGAGCGCCTCGTCGACATCGGCCTCGGAGAGCCGACCGCGCGCGCCCAGTTTCGCAAATACGTTTTGGAGCCGATCAGAAAGACTTTCAAACATAATACTTTTCGCCTTGTGCCCGCCACTAGCTAGGCACGAAGAACGCGGCTACGCCGCGCCGATATAGCATTGTAGCGGATTGAACGGCCCGCGTCAAATAATTCGCAGCATGTCCACGAGCACCGGCGGCCTCGACCTAAGCGCTGACCGCCTGCAAGCGCTCGGCGTTATCCGCTACCGTCAAAGCGTCGATCAGCCGATCCAGATCGCCGTTGAGGATCGCCGGGATGTTCGAGAAGTTCTGCCCGATGCGATGATCCGTCACCCGATCCTGCGGGAAGTTATAGGTCCGAATCTTCTCGGCGCGCTCGCCCGTGCCCACCTGCGCGATCCGCGACGAGCCCAGCTCTTTCTGGCGCTTCTCCTGCTCGATCGCGTACAGCCGCGACCGCAGCACGCTCATCGCCCGCTCGCGATTCTTGATCTGCGAGCGCGTATCCTGGCACGTCACCACCATCTGCTCAGGCGTGCCCGGCTTGTAGGTGATGCGCACCGCCGAGTCGGTGGTGTTGACGCCCTGGCCGCCGTGTCCGCTGGCTCGGAACACGTCCACGCGATAATCTTCGGCCCTGATCTCAACGTCGGCGTCCTCGACCTCCGGCAGCACCGCTACGGTCGCCGTCGAGGTGTGGATGCGACCGCGCGCCTCGGTGGCGGGCACGCGCTGCACCCGATGCACGCCGCCCTCGTACTTCATGCGGCTGTATGCGCCCTCGCCGTGGATCTCGAAGATGATTTCCTTGAAGCCGCCCGCCGCATTCTCGTTGGAGTTGATCACCTCGGTCTTCCAGCCCTTGAGCTCGGCATAGCGCGTGTAGGCACGGAAGAGATCGGCGGCAAAGAGGCCGGCCTCATCGCCGCCCTCGCCCGCGCGGATCTCGACGATCACATCTTTCTCGTCGTTGGGATCGCGCGGCAGGAGCAGCAGCTTAATCTCGTCGTCCAGCCCCTCGATGCGCGCGCGCAGCTCGTCAAGCTCCATCTGCGCCAGCTCGCGCAGATCGGCGTCGCCGCTGTCGCGCAGCATCTCCTCGGCCTCGCGAATGCCGCGCAGCGCCTGCGCATACTCGCGGTACTTCGCCACCACGGGCGCGATCTGATTCTGTTCTTTGACGTAGCCTTGCAGCTTGGTAATATCGGTGGCTACGTCGGGATCGGCCATCACGTCGTTGAGCTGATTGTAGCGCTCCTCGATCGAGGCCAGCTTTTCTAATACATTCGAGTCAAGCATAGAGTACACACCACGTAGCAGTGTGATAGCAACGTATCACGTACTGGCAGCTAGAAAGATCGCCGTAACGCCGCCACCTGAGCGGCGCGACCGAAACTCGCCAACAACACAAGCAGACGGGGGCGCGCACCAGTTGGTGTCGTACCCCCGTCCGTCGATCTTCAGCGGCTACGCTAGCCCTGCGCAGCGCGCTCCCGCTTGCGGCGATTTCGCTCCGCGCGGCGCTGCTTCTCCTTACGCTGCTCGCTTCGGGAGATAAAGTGCATCTTCTCGCGGTATGTCTTGGTGATCCGTTCGGCGACCACGCCCTTATTGAATCGGCGGATCAACTGCTCCACGGATTCACCATCGCGTCGTTCTACATGCATAGCTTCCGGCTGTGCTCGACTTCATTTCTTCTGAAATGATGAGCCGACAAGATGCCGCGCTCACCTCCTTCGACCATCAGATTCGCCTACGGCGGGTGGTATGGCTATTATACGACATCGATCAGGCCGATGCAAATAGTTTGGGCGCTTTCCTGCCGAATTCGGTACGCCGATGTAAATCGTTTTTACGACTCGCCCGCCATGTGCAGCAAGCTTTGCCACTGATCGGCGCTCACCGGCACCACCGACAGGCGCGACTGACGCACCAGGCCGAAATCCGCGAACTCCGGCCTGGCTTTGATCGCGCTCAGGTTGATGAGCTGGGACAAACGCCGCACCGCCGCCACATCGACGACCACGCGCTTTGGATCGTCGAGCTGCGGATCGGCGTAGGGCTCGCTGACGATCCGGGCCAGCCCAACCGCCGCTCGCTCGTCGCCGCTGTGGTAGATCAGCGCCTCATCGCCGGAATGCATCGCGCGAATGTGGATCAGCGCTTGGGCGTTTGCCACGCCATCCCACACGGTGCGTCCCTCGCGCTCCAGATCGGCGAAGGCATAGCTCGACGGCTCGGTTTTCAGAATCCAGTAGGCCATATCACTCCTTGATTTAATCGATCTCCGTGGCCGCGCCCAGCGCCTCACGCGCCGCCGCTACCACAAAGAGCGAGCCGGTGACACAGATCAGATCGTCGGGCGCGGCCATGCGGCGGGCGGCTTCGATCGCCGGGGGAATGTCGTCGGTGACGAGCAGCGGACAATCCGCTGAGCGCAGCAGCGGCCTGACATGCTCGGCCAGCAGATCGACCGGCGCTGAGCGCGGGTGGTAGGAGCGCGTCAGCACAACAGCGTCGGCCTGCGGCACCAGCTCTCGCGCCAGGGCGGCAATGTCTTTGTCGCGCGATGTGCCCAGCACCAGGAGCAGCCGCCGATGCGCCAGCGTCGCCAGCGACTCACGCAGCCGCCGCGCTGACGCGCCGTTCATCGCGCCGTCCACCACGATCGTCGGCTGCCGCGCGAGAACCTCGAAGCGTCCCGGCCACCAGGCGACGCGCAGGCCCGCTTCCAGCGCGCGATCGGCGATCGACAGGCCGCGCTGACGTAGCAGCAGCGCCGCGCCCACGGCGGCCCGTGCATTCTCGACCTGATACGCGCCGCCAAGACCCAGAGCTTCGGGCCGGATCGCGATCGGATACGGCAGCGCCGGGCCGGAATCGGACAGCACCGGCTCTAGTCCCTCCGGCGCGGCCTGGAACAGCGATGCGTGCTGCGCTGCCGCCTCGGCGCGAATCACCGCCAGCGCCTCCGGCATCTGCGGCGCGACCACCACCGGCACGCCCGGCTTGATGATACCCGCCTTGGCCGACGCGATCTCCTCGATCGTCGCGCCGAGCACCGCCATGTGATCGAACGAGATCGGCGTGATCGCCGAGACGAGCGGCGTGACGACGTTGACCGTATCGTAGCGGCCTCCGAGGCCAACTTCGAGCACGGCCACATCGATCTGCCGATCCGCGAAATAGCGCAGCGCCAGCGCCGTCGCCAGCTCAAAGACCGTCGGCGGGCCTAGCTCGTCCAGCCGATCGACCAGCGGCTTGAGCTGCGCGACATACGCCACCACCTCGGCCTGCGTAATCAGCCGCCGATCGACCTGAATCCGCTCGCGCCACGAGTGCAGATGCGGCGACGTGAACAGGCCCGTGCGGTAGCCAGCCGAGCGCAGGATCGCTTCGAGCATCGCCGAGGTCGAGCCTTTGCCTTTGGTGCCCGCGACCACCACGCTGGGAAAGCGGGCCTGCGGATCGCCAAGCTCCTTGAGCAGCCAGCGCATACGGCCAAGATTGAAGCGCGCGTGCTGCGGTGTCGGCGGCATCTTGGACTCATAGTTGATGAACGAGTAGATATAATCCAACGCCGCCTGGTAGTCGGGCGGAGCATTGCGCATCGTGGGTACCTCATAACCTCATTATCGCGATATGGGTGCGGCTGCGTACCAGTGCTGGCCCATTGTAGCATTATTCGATTTCGATCCTTATCCGAGGCGTGAGATCGGGACCAGCTTCCAGCGGGCTGAGACAGACGCTTGCGAGCGCAGGCGCTCAGCCCTGCGCGTGACGGGTCGAATCATACGGAGGAGTTACAGACGAGCTGCCGGGGAGCTACAGGCCGTCGGAGATCGGGATACGCTGGACTCCAAACCACGGGA